>JAZRJO010000118.1:0-2329 GCA_045645825.1 Acetatifactor sp.
GATTATGGTTCTTACCGCAAAAGGAACATCTGACATCATTCCCAATTGTTTTCCCCGCCATTCTTTTACTCCTGTCTCAATTATTCCTGTGCCGCATGGGATGCGATCACTTTATCCACTAATCCATACTCGCAGGCTTCCTTGGCGCTCTTCCAGTTATCACGCTCAGTATCGGCACAAATGGTCTCATAATCCCTGCCGGTGTTCTCTGCCAGAATACGGTTCAATTTCTCTTTCGTCTTTAAAATGTGCCTGGCTGCAATCTCGATTTCTGTAGCCTGTCCCTGAGTTCCCCCAAGAGGCTGATGGATCATGATCTCTGCATTAGGCAGTGCATACCTCTTACCCTTTGCGCCGCCTGCCAACAGAAAGGCACCCATACTTGCCGCCATACCGATACATACAGTAGACACATCGCACTTAATATAATTCATGGTATCATATATTGCCATACCGGCCGTTACACTGCCGCCCGGACTGTTAATATACAGATGGATATCCTTCTCAGGATCCTCTGCCTCCAGAAATAAAAGCTGTGCTACCACCAGACTGGCTGTCACTTCATTTACTTCTTCACCCAAGAAAATAATTCTGTCTTTTAAAAGTCTTGAATAAATATCGTAGGATCTTTCACCCTTGCTTGTTTGTTCAATGACGTAAGGTACTAAACTCATTTTACCCATCCTCCGCTTTCTTTCCTGATAACATCATTCAGGCTCACTTCTGATCATTATGACCTTCTATATGCTAGTGTATCCTACAATTTCCAATTTTTCAATCATAAACAGAGGATTTAAGAAATTCTTAATCCTCTGTTTATAATTATCTCATCTTTGATATAATATTCGGAAACCTTGATTACTCCTCAACTGCATTATCAACGATCACAGTTACAGCCTTATTCACGCAGATATCTTCCATAACCTGCTTCTTACCGCCTTCACCCAGAAGATCTTTTACCTTGTCAGCTTCCATCTTGTAGCTTTCAGCCATCTTGGCAACCTCTGCCTCGAAGTCTTCTTCACTTGCAGTCAGACCTTCTGCAGCCACTACAGCTTCCAGAACCAGACGGGACTGGATTCTCTTCATAGCCTGAGGCTTCACCTGCTCTAACAGCTTGTTTACATCCAGACCGGTAAACTGCATATACTGCTCCATGGAAATACCCTGAGACTGAATTCTCTGTGCAAAATCCTCAACCATCTGTCTCTGCTGGGTCTCAACCATAGCATCAGGAATCTCCATCTTCGCATCAGCGATCACAGCTTCGATGGCAGCATCTTCCTTGGCACTCTTAGCTGCTGCTTCCTTCTTCTCAGCCAGATTCTTCTTCACATCTTCCTTGTACTCAGCAAGGGTATCAAACTCGGACACTTCACTTGCGAACTCGTCGTCCAACTCAGGAAGCTCCTTCTCCTTGATCTCCTTAACGGTACACTTAAACACTGCAGCCTTACCTGCCAGCTCAGCGGCCTGATAATCTTCAGGGAAAGTTACATTAACATCAGTCTCTACACCGATCTGGGCACCGATCAGAGCCTCTTCGAACCCGGGAATGAATGCGCCGGAACCGATGGTCAGAGGATAATCCTCGCCCTTGCCGCCTTCAAAAGCAACACCGTCTACAAAACCTTCGAAGTCGATCACGGTCATATCGCCATCCTTAACAGCTCTGTCTTCTACAGTGATGGTTCTGGAATTGTTCTCTCTCTCCTTGTTGATCTCAGCGTCAACTTCTTCCTCACTTACTTCCACTTCCACCTTCTCTACCTTCACACCCTTGTAGGCGCCAAGAGTTACTTCCGGCTTCAGGGCTACCTCTGCAGTGAAGATGAAAGGCTTACCTGCTTCTAACTGGGTCACATCGATCTTAGGAGAAGATACGATCTCCTCAGTGCATTCTGTAAGAGCCTTCTCATAGCTTTCCGGGATCAGAGCATTGGCAGCATCCTCATAGAATACTTCCTTACCATACATCTGCTCGATCATCTTACGGGGAGCTTTTCCCTTACGGAATCCGGGAATTGTTATCTTGTTTTTATTTTTCAGATATGCACCCTGGATCGCTTTCTCCAGCTCTTCAGCGGACACTTCAATGGTCAGCCTGGCCATGTTCTTTTCTAATTTTTCTACCTGTAAACTCATTGTTACATTTCCTCCTTCATTGCGTCTGTGCCTCAAAAATGGACATAGTCACAGTCATTTTAGGATTATACCATGAAAGCCGTGAAATTACAATGTTTTTTTCTCATAATCTATTCGACAAGTGCTCACAAATATTGTATACTGTATAAAAATAATATAAAAGAGGTAGCTGATCATGAAGCTG
>JAZRJO010000119.1:0-2898 GCA_045645825.1 Acetatifactor sp.
AGCACTCTTATGGAAACGGACGGTCTTTCGATTGCCCCTCCCACACACATTCAGAAGGCGGCAGGTAAAGCGCTCATCTCGATCCGGAAAGCGAAACTCCTGAACTTGAGTGAGCTTGTGGATCAGGTCTTTATAGGACCGCACGGAGACTAAGAGTCTCAGTGCGGACATTGGGTATTCCCCCACGAAGGGCAGTATTGAAAGCAGGGTGAGGACATGACTGCCCGGTCTGATTGTGATCATATTTCTACCTCCATAGTAATCGTTTGTATTCAGGCACTGAGACTCGCCTCCTGGCCTAAATCCAGTGCTGAAGTGGTGTTAAAAAACCGTTGCGGCACAAGGGTTTTTCGGTTTTTGATTTATACGTCAGAGCAACATACGTAAAAATGCTCTTTTTTACGATCCTTTTTCGGCCGTTTCCTGCATTTTTCCGTTATTTGATTTCCGTATGTTTTTCTCCTGTGAAAGCCATGCTCCAAACTCATTTCTGGGAACGATAAACACCTCTGTGGACTCTTCATCGCCGACTACGCTGCAGTAATAATGCCGGCATTCAAAGGGTGTATCATCCACCAAAAAGAACATAGCCACGGCATCCACCACAGTGTTGAGTTCGATGTTGTCATGATCCCGGTATTCCCGTTCCGGACGGTTGCGATCATAGGTATGCCGGAAGATCATCACGCAGTCCCGGTAACGGATGGGTGGTCTTTCCCGGGCAAAGGCCGCTAAAGCCGGGTACAGGAAACCACGCAAATAGCTGCGGGGAGACTTCTCTTTCCTGGGCAACAAGATGGGCATACGAAGATAAAACCAGCCTTCTTCTGTGAGTCTGATCTCTACCGGAACGGACTCAGAGATCACTTCCTGAACCATCCTTTCAGCCTGTGGATGACCGGTATGGGCAGGTAAGGCTCTAGTCTTCAAGGCGACACCTTCTGAGATCTTTGCTGATGTAACGGATAGCTTTAGGGCAGTTTCCAGGTCTCGGCTCTCAGCAATGCCGTGAAGCGCCTTTAAAAGCTTCTCAGTCTCCTGGATGGCGCTATCCAGTTGCGAACGAAAATACGATTTCTCCGCCATATTGATCACTCCTATCCAAATCAAAAAATGTGTGCAAATCTCCAGCCGCGTATTTTTTCTCTATTTTCGGTTTAAGCTTCCCCTTATAATCACTACCCCAGGCATTAATACAGTTCCTACTATGCTTACAGTTCCTACCAGAGAAAATTACGCGCGCGTTATATAGGGCAGAAAGTGCAACGCTAATTCCAGACTCATTCTGAATAGGCGCATTCTCCCCAGACTGGTTTTGTTCACGCTCCTCCAGAGCCTTGATAATACGACGGCTCTTCCAGGCAGTATAGTGGTTACCTCTTTCATTGACCGTACCTGCGGTATGCGTATTTTGGGCTGAAATGAGTATTTTGCGGAAAATACCCATAACGGTTTCTTCTTCCGGCATCGGGATCTCATCGCAGGTAGGTTAGAATCGGCTATAAATCACACAACCATAGGAATTAGGCAAACGGTAAAGCTGGAAACAAGTAGCGTAATTTCTGAAGAAACGCCATACCTTGGTCTTCTCCCAGCCCCAGCGCTTACCCAAGGTCTCCAGAGTCAACATAGAGCCATACTTGCCATACTGGATCACAGGCGAAAGGAAAGAAAATGCATTTCCATAATCACGGAACACAGTGTGGCACCACAGATCCAACCAGGCATCCGCTTCGTCGAACTTGTAGTTCATCTCAGCAAGACGCTCGGTGATATCTCTGGGCATGCAAACGAACCCGTATCCGGGCGTAGCATATACAGCACCATCCATGCATTCCTCACCTGTGTACTCCATCACCCAATCGGTGATTTGGTAGGTCAGCAGCTTGGTCTCAGGATCCAGTGTATAAGTCAAGTATCCCAATGCCTTCAGATGATCCAATATCTGAAAGGCCTTTGCGCGGCTTCTGACACCCAGAATGGCTTTTACACCCACAATGCCGCCAGCCCACATTCCGGGCTCTACAGGGTTCTTATGGCCGCAGTAGGTGCCGATTCCCTTGCGGAAGGCAGCACTCTCTGCAAGCTTCAGCCAGTAGCCCAGCCGTCCTTTCAGTTCGGGCATCTCTTTCCGGGGTAATTTGACCCACTTGTACTTCCGTAAACATTTCATTGCATTTTCTCCTTGCTCGTGATATAAAAATAGTAGCTCCTGTGGTTAACAGGAGCTGCTTGATAGTGTCGCTGATATGCTTATGGCGACGGTCGAGGATTTTGTGTTTTGCTAATATTTTGCTAATGGGACTGTTTTGTATTAGCAGGATTGGCTGATATTGGTCAACACAACCTGTACAGAATAGTTCTGGAAACTCTGTATTTACCCATACTATTCCGAACTATTGGGAACAATTTGCACCCGACGGATTTGACCAGTGCTTTCTCCTAAGCGCAAGGTAGTGAGTTCGAGTCTCGCCGGGGGTGCCATGCAGCCGGGATTTGTTGATCTCGGCTGTTTTTTTACTATACTAACCAACAAAACATTCAACCTCAGATACCATTCTCCACATGTTTGCCGAATCGCAGATATTGTATGTTTCCTCTGCGAAGGAATCTTTCGAATTTCCTTGCAAATTATCTTCTCTTCAATTATACTGTCTTCAAAAGCAAGCAGGAGGAAGCCTACGAAAAGGATTATCCAGCCTTTTGACTATGCCAGGGATATCTTACAAGCTGTCAGATCCGGAGTGCTGCTGACTACCAAATCCGACGGAAAGGTCAACACCATGTCCATCTCCTGGGGTACGATGGCCATTCAGTGCGGACACCCTATCTTGACCGTATTTGTTCGAGGCTGTCGCCATACCAGCAGCATGCTGGATAAAAACCCGGAATTTACGG
>JAZRJO010000120.1:0-4390 GCA_045645825.1 Acetatifactor sp.
ACCGCTTGGCCTCCGACTTATCCCCACGGCGTCACTTGCATAAGATTTTAGTTGAAATCCCATCCCGCATGGTGTATGATAGGTAGTAGTTGCAAAGGCATAATAGCCGGAGTGAATGGAACCGAGGAAGAGGATTGCGGACAGTCCCCGCAGTTAGAAGAGGAGTAGGTATGGCATTTACACATTTGCATGTCCACACGGAGTATTCTTTGTTGGATGGTTCAAATAAGATAAAGGAATATGTGGCACGGGTGAAGGCGCTGGGGATGGATAGTGCGGCGATCACGGACCATGGGGTGATGTATGGTGTCATTGACTTCTACAGAGCAGCGAAGGAAGCAGGGATTAAGCCGATCTTGGGGTGTGAGGTGTATGTGGCCCCCAATTCCCGGTTCGATAAGGAACTGACAGGGGGAGAGGACAGGTATTATCATCTGGTGCTTTTGGCGGAGAATAATGTAGGGTATGACAATCTGGTGAAGATTGTCAGCCGTGGATTTACGGAAGGGTATTATTATAAGCCCAGAGTAGATATGGAAGTGCTGAATCAGTACCATGAGGGCATCATTGCGCTGTCAGCCTGTCTGGCAGGAGAGGTGCAAAGGTATATTTCCAAAGGGCTGATCGATGAGGCGAAGAAAGCTGCCAGAAAGTATGAGGCTTGCTTTGGAAAAGGGAATTATTTCCTGGAACTGCAGGATCATGGATTGCCGGAGCAGAGGCAGGTGAATACGGTCCTGATGCAGATGAGCAGGGAGCTGGAGATTCCTTTGGTGGCTACCAATGATGTGCATTATACCAATGCAGAGGATGCAGATCCTCATGATATCCTGCTGTGTCTGCAAACAGGTAAGAAGCTTTCGGATGAAGACCGTATGCGGTATGAGGGCGGTCAGTATTATGTGAAGAGTGAAGAGGAGATGAAGGGGTTATTTCCCTATGCCTGGGAAGCGGTGGAGAATACCCAGAGGATTGCAGACCGGTGTCATGTGGAAATTGAATTTGGGGTGACCAAGCTGCCTCATTACGAGGTGCCAACTGGGTATGATTCTTGGACCTATCTGAATCACTTGTGTGAAGAGGGGCTGAAGGAGCGTTATGGAGACGTAGATCAGCCGGCCGGTGATACAGGGCAGACGCTTAGAGAGCGGCTTACCTATGAGCTTGGTGTCATAAGGACCATGGGGTATGTGGATTATTTCCTGATCGTGTGGGACTTTATTAATTATGCCAGAAAGAACGGGATTCCTGTGGGGCCGGGGCGTGGTTCGGCGGCGGGAAGTATTGTGTCTTATTGCTTGAAGATCACTAATATTGACCCCATCCGGTATAGTCTTTTGTTTGAGCGTTTCCTAAATCCGGAGCGTGTATCAATGCCCGATATTGATATTGACTTTTGCTTTGAAAGAAGGCAGGAGGTCATTGATTATGTGGGCCGTAAGTACGGTGCTGATAAGGTGGTACAGATCGTGACTTTCGGTACACTGGCTGCCAAAGGTGTGATTCGTGATGTGGGCCGGGTGATGGATTTACCTTATGCCTTTGTGGATTCCATTGCCAAGATGGTGCCTACAGAATTAAATATTACTATTGAACGGGCGCTGGAGATGAATCCGGAGATGCGTAAGCTTTATGAGACGGATGAGCAGGTACATCACTTGATCGATATGTGTAAGCGTCTGGAGGGCCTGCCCAGACATACCTCCATGCATGCGGCGGGGGTGGTCATCTGTCCCAAAGCGGCAGATGAGTTTGTGCCCCTTTCCAGAGGCTCTGATGGTTCCATTACCACGCAGTTTACCATGACTACATTGGAAGAGCTTGGACTTCTGAAAATGGATTTTCTGGGGCTTCGGACGCTGACGGTGATCCATGATGCGGTAGATTTTATTGAGAAAAGTACAGGGAAGCATATTGAAGTGGATCATTTAGATTATAATGATGCCAAGGTGTTAGCATCCATCGGAACCGGTAAGACGGACGGTATTTTCCAGTTGGAAAGTGGCGGAATGAAGAACTTTATGAAGGAGCTTCGCCCACAGAATCTGGAGGATATCATTGCAGGAATCTCCCTGTATCGTCCCGGTCCCATGGATTTCATCCCCAAGTATATTAAGGGAAAAAATTCAGGGGAAGAGGTAACGTATTCTTGTCCTCAGCTGGTGCCTATTTTAGAGCCTACCTATGGATGTATTGTGTATCAGGAGCAGGTAATGCAGATCGTACGTGATCTGGGTGGTTATACCCTGGGACGAAGCGATCTGGTGCGCCGTGCCATGAGTAAGAAGAAGCAATCCGTGATGGAGAAGGAACGGGCCAATTTTGTGTATGGTAACCCGGAAGAAGGGGTTCCCGGATGTGTATCCAATGGTATCAGTGAGGCAGTGGCCGGCAAAATTTACGAAGAAATGATGGATTTTGCCAAATATGCCTTTAATAAGTCTCATGCGGCCTGTTATGCAGTGGTGGCATATCAGACGGCATGGCTGAAATATTATTATCCTGTGGAATTTATGGCTGCGCTGATGACATCGGTGATCGATAATGCCAAGAAGGTATCGGAATACATTTTGACCTGCCGGAATATGGGGATCACTTTGCTGCCTCCGGATATCAATGAAGGAGAAGCAGGCTTCTCCGTGTCCGGGAATTGTATCCGCTATGCGCTGACTGCCATTAAAGGTGTGGGACGTCCGGTGATCGACAGTATCGTGACAGAGCGCCGGGAAAGAGGTCCTTTCACCAATCTGAAGGACTTTATTACCAGGATGGCAGACAAGGATGTAAATAAGAAGGCAGTGGAGAATTTCATCAAGGCAGGAGCCCTTGACAGCCTGGGAGGCACCAGGAAGCAGTTTATGAGCATCTATGTCCAGATCATGGATCGTATCGTAAAGGATAAGAAAAATAATCTTGCAGGCCAATTGACATTATTTGACATTGCTTCAGATGAAGATAAAGATGATTTTGATATTAAAATGCCCAATGTGGGAGAATATAATAAAGAAATGCTTCTGGGTTTTGAAAAGGAAGTGTTGGGAATCTACGTGAGCGGGCATCCTATGGAAGAATATCAGCAGCTGTGGGAACGATGGAAAAGTAACTCTACCACAGATTTTATGCTGGATGAAGACAGTGGCAAAGCCATTGTAGAGGATCAGGCTAATGTGATCGTCGGAGGTATGATCACAGATAAGACCATTAAATACACCAGAAATGACAAGGTCATGGCTTTTTTGACTATCGAAGATCTGGTGGGCAGTATGGAAGTAGTGGTATTTCCTAAGGATTATGAGAAATATGCTCCCCTTTTGCTGGAAGATGCCAAGATATTTGTGCGAGGCAGGGCTTCCATGGAGGAAGATAAGGATGGCAAGGTCATCTGTGAGCAGATTGTCAGTTTTGAAGAAGCGGCTCAGGGCGGATATCCGTTCCGGCGCAGATACGAAGGTGGTCGCGGCGCCTATGGAAGTGGCGGTTATGGAAGTGGCGGCAACGGTTACGACAATGGTCATGGCAGCGACGTTAACGGTCAGGCAGGTAATGGTGGAAAGCTCCCTCAAGGTGTGTGGATTCAGTTCCCTGATGTGGAGAGTTATCATGCGGCGGAGAAGAAACTGATGGAGGCCATAGCGGATTCAGACGGTTCTGATAACGTGGTGATCTTCATTAAAAACCCGAAATCTTGGAAAGTGTTACCGCCAAATTTGAATGTAAGGGCAGATGAAGAGCTGGCACAACGGTTATTCTCTGTTTTTGGGAAAGAAAATGTTGCATTTCTTTAGGTGCGAAATTGAGTTGCTATAGGAGGTGACAGTATGGAAAAAGAGTTGAAAACAATTGGTGTTTTAACAAGTGGAGGAGATGCACCCGGTATGAATGCGGCCATTCGTGCAGTGGTGAGAACTGCCATTGCAAGAGGCTTGAAGGTAAAAGGTATCAGAAAGGGCTACATGGGCCTTTTAAATGAAGAAATCATAGATATGGAAGCGCGTAGTGTGTCTGAAATCATTCAAAAGGGCGGCACCATTCTCGGTACTGCCAGATGTAATGAATTCAAGACCAGGGAAGGACAGCAAAAGGGTGTAGAAATCTGCCGTAAATATGGCATCGATGGTATCGTGGTCATCGGTGGTGACGGTTCTTATCGTGGTGCCCAGGCATTGTCCAGATTAGGCGTCAATACCATCGGCCTTCCGGGGACCATTGATCTGGATATTGCATGTACAGACTATACCATCGGCTTTGACACGGCTGTGAACACTGCCATGCAGGCCATTGATAAGGTTAAGGATACTTCTTCCTCACATGAGCGATGCAGTATCATCGAGGTGATGGGAAGAAATGCAGGATATATTGCACTTTGGTGTGGTGTGGCCAACGGTGCAGA
>JAZRJO010000121.1:0-1946 GCA_045645825.1 Acetatifactor sp.
ACGGTTGCTTGCAACTTCTGAAGAACAGTCTGTGGTACGTTTACCATCTGATACTGCTTCTCGCCGTTCTCACCAATGATTTCCTCTTCCATCATGATTCCTTCACCGGAATAAGCGATTAAGTACTCTATGAAGATTTTAGCTAAGTCCTCAATGAAATCTATAAAATCTCTTTCTTTCTCGTTAAGAGGGGTTCTTGCTGCCTGCTGAACTGCGAGAATAGCACGACCGGAAGCTTGTTCCGGGTCTACATCACCGGTAGCTACATCGCCTGCACCAGCTAATTCACGTGACGTTTGGATTAAGTCATCCTCTAACTGCTTAACGTCCGGAGACATCTGTGCTGGTGGAAGGGTAGCGACAACCTTATGTACGTCCTCTACTGGCTGTCCGTTTGTCTCTATAACGCCACCTACGGTGTTTAAAGAACTTGGGTTAGAAATCTTGTTTTTGTCTACAACTTTCTGTGGATAAGCCTGAGTTTTAACCGTCAAAATACGGCGCATCTCAGTTTTGTTTACCTCAATCTGGTTAGCAATAAGGTTTCGTACCTCACCTTCACCTCTGGCACTTCCTTCTTTCTCTTCCCATGTGAAATGGGCGATTGGATAAAGCTTAATGCCAATATCGGTGTCTTTTACGATATCCACACATCTGGAAGCAACAGAAAAATGTACTGTTCCTTCACTCTTGTAGAACTTATAAACAATGGTTACCATGTCATCCAGCTCAATCTTTGCAGCTTCCCCAGACTGGTCAAAGGTGTCATTGTCTCCTCTGATCAGGTCGAGTTTATCCTTACCAACCCCATGTTCCTTTGCAAACTCAATAGCATTTGATACCGGCATTCTCTTTCTGATAAGGATGTATGGCTGTTTCTGGATATCCTCATCATTCTCGTTGCCGTAGTAAACATCATTCTTCTTGATACGCTCACATATCGGAAGATTAAGCTCACGGTCATAGTCTACGTAAATGATACCTTCATCATTGATTGCAGCATCCTTTGTGACCTTTCGACCGGTTTTGTCCATCTTGTTCTTTTCCCATGTTCTGTGTGCGAAAAGATTTAAGATTCTACAGTACCGTCCTGTTTCCTTCTGGAACAATGTATTGTCATGATTCTGCGACTCATAGTTGATAGCAAACAGATTGTCATGAATTACTGCTACCTTGTAGTTTACTATTGGTTTAATGAAGTTCTTCTGTACCGGTTCTACGTCGCCTAAGATGGCACCACCCCACTGGTTGCCGTTAAAAAACCTATAATTTCGGTCTGTATCTGTGTAAATCCCATTCATGCTATGGAAGTTACGTCCTTTTTCATACAGCGACCAAATCTGTGTCTCTTTGATCTCTTTGTTATCCATCTATAATCACCTCCTATCTAGGAATCTGTTCCTGTCCCATCCCGGTGCCATCATATCTTTCGATATTCCGTAAGATGGCATCGTACTTGTTCTTCTCTTCTTCTGCTTGTCTCTTCTCTTGACGCTGTTTGTGGATCTCCATTGGATTTACCTGGGGAAGAGTGATTTCTTTTCCCTTGGCTACTGTGTTACCTACTTTTGCGCCAATAAAAAAGCACAGGACATTCAATATGCCTGTGACTGCAATTAACAATATATCCATATTTACTCCCTTCTATATGACCACTATTGGTGTGCCGTAGTCATATTGTGGTGTTGCTTTTCTCTCAATATCAAAATGGTAGGTTGGGTCTACGTGGATAACCTCTTCTGTGAGAATTACCTGGCTTACCGACTGATGCGCTATTGCAAGCGACATGACTTTATCATCATGGTATCCGTCTTCTGCTTCCTGCTTTCCGTCGTCTTTCTTAACGAAGGTTAGCATCTGTCTTAAGGTCTTCTCATCGTTGAATATATCTGTATGCTCCCTGACAAGCTCTACCAAATTGCTGATGATCAATGGCTTGGTTTTCC
>JAZRJO010000122.1:0-1607 GCA_045645825.1 Acetatifactor sp.
TGATCCTACTGATTTTTACCATAGCTGATTGGTTGACCGGTGACCGGATCTACTCTGAAAACGAGAACAGGATGCTGGCTGCCAGACCCAAGCTCAGTGTGGAGACTATACTGGACGGCAGTTTGATGGAGGATTACGAGGCTTATGTGACAGATCAGTTTGTGGGCAGAGATACCTGGGTGGAGCTAAAGACCAGAGGAGATGTGCTTTTGCAGAAAAAGGCCATTAACGGCGTCTATCTGGGAGAGGATGATTATCTGATCGAGCAGCACCTTGCCAAGGATTTCAAGCAGGAGGATGTGGACAAGAAGCTTGCATTACTGAATGGCTTGGTGGAAACATATGGTGCCAAGGCCATGCTGATTCCTACGGCAGACAATATTTTGACTGATAAACTGCCCTTTCAGGCGGAGTACTTTGATCAGAAGCAGTTTTTGGATCATGTGGAAGAGGTGATTGGGGAAGAAAACCTGATCAATGTGAATGATACCCTGAAGGCCCATGCGCAGGAAGATATTTATTATCGCACGGATCATCATTGGACCACTCTGGGGGCATATTATGGATATGTGGTGTGGAAGAAGCAGGCCGGCAATACGGCGGTTGTGACCTTTGATCGTGAGCATCTTACTACGGTGACGGATGAATTCCTGGGTACCCTGCATTCCAAGCTGAATCTGCCCTGGAGAGAAGATTCCATGCAGATTTTTTCGGAAACCATGTTGAAACAGCCTAGGATCACGTATGATTTTCAGACAGTGACTCATACTTATTATGAGGTCAAATATCTGGACACCAAGAATAAATATGGGTATTTTCTGGATGACAATCATCCGTTTATAGAAATTGAGACGGGGTATCGGAGAGGTAGAGAGCTGGTATTACTTAAGAATTCCTATGCTAATTGTCTGGTGCCGCTTTTGGCAAACCATTATGATAAGATTTATATGATTGACCTTAGATATTATAACGGCAAGCTGTCCGATCTGGTGGATCAGTATATGACGCCCCAAACGGACATGCTGGTGCTGTATGATTGCATACATTTTATTGAGGATTTTAATTATTATAAGTGACATGGAAGGGCGATAGAATATGGCAACATTAGGAATTCCGCAGAATACCATAGCTGTTCTGCAAAAGTACAACTTTAATTTTCAGAAGAAATTTGGTCAGAACTTTCTGATCGATACCACCGTTTTGGATCGTATCATAGAAGCGTCCCGGATCACTAGGGATGACTGTGTATTGGAGATTGGGCCGGGCATTGGCACTATGACCCAGTATCTGGCAGAGCGTGCCAGAGAGGTGATAGCGGTGGAAATTGATAAAGCCCTGATCCCTATTTTGCAGGAGACATTGGCAGAGTATGACAATGTCACAGTGATCAATGATGACATTTTGAAAGTAGATATCAATAAAATCGTACAGGAGCGTAATGATGGCAGACCTATAAACGTGGTTGGCAACCTACCCTACTACATAACAACGCCCATCATAATGGGGTTGTTTGAGAGTCATGTGCCCTTAAAGAGCATCACGATCATGGTGCAGAAGGAAGTGGCTGACAGGATGCAGGTAGGGCCCGGAACCAAGGATTACGGTGC
>JAZRJO010000123.1:0-1751 GCA_045645825.1 Acetatifactor sp.
CTGTCATATCGGTGAGGTTCAGGCCAGCCTGTGGGATAAAGAAACCCATGAGGCTTGCGAAAAGGCTGGAATCATTCTGCTGTAAAGCGATATAACTTGAAAGGTGAGGCGTGATATAACCACACCAGACCCTTTTATAACTTTTAGATAAGGAAATACAACCAGAGCTTACAGCGAAAGAAAAGTGGATGCAACTTGTAAAGTAAAAAGAAAATCACAAAATCTACCATGTTTTTTTGGTATTTTATGAAAAATACTTGATTTTTTATGCGACATGGTATAGATTAGCATGGTCCGTGTTGATTTACGGAATATTAACGCACAGAAAAGGATTTGCTATGAATTTGTTGAAAGAAAAGCGCTTTTATAAGTTTTTGATTCCATCCCTGATTGGTGCGTTTTTATTCGTAACGCCGATCAGCCAGAACGGAAACCTTACAATTCCTATCGCAGTTGTTGCGAATAAGCTGTTGGATCTGATGGGTGACTCAGTGCTTACGATCATTTGGGCTCTGATCTCCTTAAGCGCGATTCTGACGATCATTCACAAAACAGTCGGAATCGGTGTTCTGAAGCGCAATGAGAAGCTGAATGCCCTTTTCAGCGTTAAAGGTTTCTGGCTCGTTGTTCGCATAATTGGATTTGTTTTTGCCAATATGATTTATTTCGATTTTGGACCGGATATCATTATTGGTGAACTGACTGGCGCCGTTGTGATCTATGATCTGATTCCGATTCTGGTATGTGTGTTCCTGCTCGCCGGTATCTTGCTTGCTTTGCTTCTGAATTACGGTCTGTTGGACTTTATGGGCGCTTTGTTAATTAAGCTCATGCGTCCTGTTTTTAATCTGCCCGGTAGAAGTGCACTGGACTGTGTTGCTTCTTGGCTGGGTGACGGTTCCATCGGCGTGCTGCTTACCAGCAAGCAGTATGAGGAAGGCTTTTATTCCAAGCGTGAGGCCACAGTGATTGCAACTACCTTTTCTGCTGTCAGTATTACCTTCAGTCTGGTGGTTATCAGCCAGGTTGGCCTTGAGCACATGTTCCTGCCGTTCTATCTGGTGGTGACTTTTGCAGGCATTGTTGCTGCAATTATTGTCCCCAAGCTCCCTCCCCTGTCCAAAGTTCCTGATACCTATAACACTGGTGTTTCCCATCGCGAAGATATTCCTGACGGTATGAAAGCCAGCCAGTACGGTATGAAGCTTGCGCTGAAGAAAGCAGAACAGGCACCCGGTTTGAAGGGCTTTTTCAAGGAGGGCATTGAGAATGTCTTCGAGATGTGGTTTGGAACGCTGCCTGTCATTCTGGCATTGGGAACCATTGCTCTGATCATTGCAGAGTTTACTCCCGTTTTCAGAATCCTCGGAACTCCTTTTATTCCTGTTTATAATCTGCTGCAGATTCCTGAGGCAGAGCTTGCTAGCCAGACAGTCATCGTTGGTTTTGCAGATATGTTCCTGCCCAGTGTCATTGCAAGCTCCTTCGAGAGCGAGATGACTCGTTTTGTGGTCGCAGCAACCAGTGTTACCCAGCTGATTTATATGTCTGAAATCGGCAGTATCATTATGGGCAGTAAGATTCCCGTTTCTTTGAAAGATCTGTTTATTATTTACATCGAAAGAACGATTGTGACCCTGCCTGATATCCCAGTTTTTGCCCTTCTGATTTTTTAAATCTTATTTTAAAAAAGCCCGCCACAGATTTCTGTGGCTTTCTTTTTGTAGTAATTTAAGTTTCGACCATTCCTG
>JAZRJO010000124.1:0-2003 GCA_045645825.1 Acetatifactor sp.
TCATAATCCAATGGCACTATTTAAACTGTTTTTACCGCATATTGAAGAATCTTCTCACACAGCTGCTCAAAGCTGATTCCCACAGCAGCAGCCTCCTGAGGCAACAGTGAGGTAGGGGTCATGCCGGGCAGCGTATTGGCCTCCAGGCAGTAAATCTCCCCATCTGTGCTCATCATGAAATCCATGCGGGCATAATTCTTCATTCGAAGGGCACGGTATACATCCTCTGCAACGCGCTGCATCTTCTGGGACTTTTCCTCTGAAACCTGAGCCGGACAAGTCTCCACCGTACTTCCCGCCTGGTACTTATTCTTGTAATCATAAAAACCTTGCTTCGGCGCAATCTCAATCACCGGAAGTGCCTTGCCATCCATAACACCTACAGAGAATTCCCTGCCCTTAATGTACTGCTCAATCACCACTTCGCCATCATAACGGAAGGCTTCTGCCTTGGCCTTTTCATACTCCTCATCATTGTGGGCGATACACACGCCTACGCTGGAACCGCCACAGCAGGCCTTGACGATGCAGGGATAGGGAATCCTACGTTCTTCCTTCTCCCCGGCTTTCAAGCGGATTCCTTCGGGTGTAGGAATATTATGTGCCCGGAAAATATCCTTTGCGATTCCCTTATCCATGGCCATGGCTGAGCTCACATAATCCGTACCGGTATAAGGAATACCCATCAGTTCAAAGCAAGCCTGAATCTTGCCATCCTCTCCATTGGCTCCATGCAGTGCCATAAATACCGCATCTGCCTGGGAACAGATATCCAGCACGTTGGGGCCAAAGAAACTCTTACCCCCGTCCTTACGCATAGCCTTCACTGCCTCCAGATCCGGTGCCTGATCAGACACCGCACCGATCTGGGCTGCCCAGTCAATATCCTTCTCAAAAATATCAGTGATATCGTCCTCATAGCCAAGATACACATCCAGCATCATGGCCTGATGACCGTTCTTCTTCAGTGCTTTATAGATCATACTGCCGGAGCTTAAGGAAACATCACGCTCCGTGCTGGTTCCGCCGGCCAAAACTACTACTCTCATAACTTACCCTCTGTTTCGTTTATACTTACAGTCTATTATAAACCAAAATTAGAATAAGGTAAAGGATTGTTTTCATATTTGTTATGATTCTCTTGCGTATACAATCACCCCATCGATAATTGTATACAATGTCTCTGTAAAAGTCTCCATAGGATTTCCGTCAAAAATTGCAATATCCGCATCCTTTCCCACCTCCAGTGTTCCCAGTCTGTCATCCACACCGCAGATCACTGCCGGATAAATGGTCATTGCCTTATACCCTTCTTCCATGGGAAGTCCCGCCTTCACCGCCAGCCCTACACAAAGGGGAAGGGACTGGATCAGGGAAACCGGGTGGTCCGTGGTGATGGCGGTCATGACGCCTGCCCGGTTCAGGACACCGGCTGTTTTAAAGGCCATATTCTGGACTTCGATCTTGTTGCGGCTTGCAAAGTCGGGACCTACAATAGCTGGGAACTCTTCCGTAGCCAGCTCCTTGGCAATCAGATGGCCTTCACTGCAATGATCCAATGTCATCCTTAAATCAAACTCTTTGGCAATGCGGATGGCAGTAAAAATATCATCTACCCGATGGACATGAGCCTTGATAGGGATTTCTCTGCGAAGCACAGGAAGCCAGCATTCTTTAGTAAAATCCGGTTCAAATTCTTCTCCTGTTTCCTCTGCCTTTTGTTTACGCTTTTCATATGCTTTGGCCTCGGTCAACTCTCTGCGAAGCATACCGGCAATCGACATTCTAGTAGCCGGACTTTTGCCCTGAGCGGAGTAATTGACCTTGGGGTTTTCTCCGAAAGCCACTTTCATAGCGGCGGGAGCTTTCACGATCAGATCATCCACTCTACGGCCTTTTGTCTTCAGTACCGCGAACTGACCTCCTGCCACGTTGGCACTGCCCGGACCGATCATAGCTGCGGTGATACCTGCACGCACGGCATCATCGAAGGAAGCGTCCAT
>JAZRJO010000125.1:0-1876 GCA_045645825.1 Acetatifactor sp.
TGTTTTACTTTCACTGTTTTGTCCGCCGGGCTTGTGTTTGAGGGCGGTGTTTGCGATTGCTTTGGGCATAAATGCCCACTATTTTCTAGTGTAATGGATAATTGGGAATTTTGCAAGGGTTAATTAAAAAAATAAAGGAAAAGTTACTGCAATAGTGACGTTCAGTCCGCACCCATTCGCAAAATCGCCCCTTTGGGGCTTTACGCTGCTTCGCAGCTCCTTTTTGCTCATGATCTGGCTGAACTGGTACTTGTCATCGGATGATTTGTCTGTTAAAATGATTTTGATACTTGTAATGGAGAGATTTTGAGAAAGGATTTTTTATGCAAAGTAAACTGAACTACAAGCGTACGTTTTTCATTGGACTGGCGTTTTTAAGCATCAGTGCATTCTGGCAAATGTATGACAATATCATTCCTTTGATCCTGCAGAATACTTTCGGGTTGAAGGAGACGGTGACAGGTACAGTGATGGCGGCGGACAATGTTCTTGCAGTTATCTTATTACCTTTATTTGGAACATTGTCTGACAGGGTAGATACCAAATTTGGTAAGAGGATGCCGTTCATTGTGTGCGGTACGGTCCTGGCTGTGATCTTTATAATGATGCTTCCTGCCGCAGACCGGGCCGGAAATCTGGCATGGTTTGTGATCGTCCTGTTTATAACGCTTTTGTCTATGGGATTGTATCGCTCTCCGGCGGTGGCGCTGATGCCTGATCTGACACCTAATAAGCTGCGCAGCAAAGCAAATGCAGTGATCAATCTGATGGGTGCAGTGGGTGGTGTCTATACGCTGATTATGATCATGATCCTGGTGAGAGAGGGCACTACACCCGATTATATGCCGCTGTTTATCAGTGTGGTTGCATTGATGATAATTGCAGTGGGCATTCTGGTAGTTACCATTCGAGAGAAAGAACTGAAAAAAGAACTGGCAGGAGAATTGCAAGAAGGCAGTCATAAGAATGCAGAGGAGAAGGAAAAGGATACCGGGGCGAAGACAGTGCTGAAGCCGGAAGTGAAGCGCAGTCTGTATTTTATGCTGGCATCCATTTTCTTCTGGTTTACTGCTTATAATGCAGTGACCACTGCATTTTCTCGTTATGCGATGGTAGTGTGGAAAATAGAAGGCGGTGGTTTTGCCAATTGCCTGATGGTGGCTACGGTGGCAGCGATTCTTAGTTACATTCCTATCGGAAATGTTGCCGGTAAAATAGGAAGGAAGAAGACCATCATGGGTGGCGTGCTTTTGATGGCCGCATGTTATGGAGCGGCCATGTTTGTGGATTCCTATCATCCGGTGATCAACGTGGCATTTGCTCTGATTGGTGTGGCATGGGCTGCCATTAATGTGAATTCTTATCCGATGATCGTAGCTATGAGTAAAGGGGCTGATATCGGTAAGTTTACAGGCACTTATTATACATTTTCCATGGCGGCACAGATCGTTACGCCTATTTTGTCCGGTGTGTTGCTGCAAAACATTTCGTATCGGACCTTGTTCCCCTATGCACTGTTCTTTTCACTGCTGGCCTTTTTGACCATGACGCAGGTAAGGCATGGGGATGTAAAGCCCGGGAAGAAGGCAAGTGCTCTGGAGCATTTTGATATAGAAGACTAACATGGGTGGTGGTATACATGATTTTGTTGGGGATTGTGGTTGCAGCGGCATTGTTATATCTGTTGATGATCATGCCGAGAATGATTCATAAGGCAGATAAGACTCCTTTTATGGGAGTCTTGTATGCCCACAGGGGGCTGCACGATAATGATTCTGATGCCCCGGAGAATTCTATGGCTGCTTTTAAAAAAGCGGTGGAGGGCGGTTACGGTATCGAATTTGATGTGCAGTTGAGTAAGGACAGGGTACCGGTG
>JAZRJO010000126.1:0-4813 GCA_045645825.1 Acetatifactor sp.
GATGAAAATTCGTGCAAGCACGATTTTCATCCCCATATTATCTCTGGCTTAACTGTTAGTAGTACATGAACCCCACCAGGCTATTCTTAAAATACAATAGTCCACAACCCAGATGCAGCAGATACACTGCCCATTCCGCCACCAGCACATACCACTTCCGATCTCGCGACACCGTGCTCTTCACCATCACAATCGCTGCACCCACAAAGGCAAAGAACATACCATACATATATCCCCAGGAGAAGTTCATATCTCCCTCTCGAAATCCTTTTTCATACAGAAGCAGGACTGTAGCCAGACTCATCAGCACAAATTGCACAGAGAACCGATACATATGGTCTCTCTTCCATTCCCTGTGATGCAGAAGCAGCACCACACAAGGAAATGCCAGGGCCGCCAGGATCGCCACCGGGATATTGCTGCAATGATAACTCCAGGCAACAAGCCAGCCTACACCCACTCCCGTTTCCGCTCCTTCCTTCGGGCCGAATACCCCTCCGAATTGGTACAGCAGATCCACAAAAGTAGGAACAAAACAAAGTCCCAGAAGTATGGTGTTCCTAAAATTAGCAAATTTACTCCGAAACAGCCGATAAGCCATGACTACCCCGGCTGTGGCCACCAGCACCAGTGTAAAGCTGGGCTTTGTCATGGTTGCAAGCAACAAAAATATGCCAAAGCTTACACCTTTCTTCCAGCTGAATTTCTTTTCATATTCCTGCAATAGCTCAGTGAACTGAAAGAAACATACGATGGCAAAGGGTCTGGCTGCCAAATATGTGGCGTTATGGTGAGGATTGGGCGAAAACACGCCCTTATAGCGCCCCTCAGTTCCCGGAAAACTGCCGCCTGTCAAAGGAAACACCATGGATACCAGAAGCAGCGTAAACACCAGGATACTGCTAAACATTCTTATAAGAACATGATCTTTCCCTGCCGTTAAGTACTTGTCCAGATAATATTTCAAAACAATAGGGGTAAGGCTGTTTAAAATCACAAGTGCTACTGTGATAGCGTTCTCTGGACTTAAGAACAGATCAAACAAAGCTCCCAGCTTAAAAAATACAGGATACGGGAACTCATACCCGCTGTCAAGTCCCTGCATTTCTAAGATATACGCTTTTACATCTGAATGATACCAGTTCTCATTTCCAATGGCCTGATGATAAAAAAGGTATGATGTCACTGCAGTATATACGATCCATAATACCGCAAAGAAAAGCATATTATAAAGTGACGTTCGCTTTTCTTTCTCAGCTATTACCTCCTTCATTCCTTTTCCTCCAACAGATCGTTCTCCACATTGATCCTTTCTCTGATCACATACTGTGGTGAATTGTTCAGGCTGATATATATTCTTCCCACATATTCTCCTACCAATCCCAGAATGACCATGATCATACCGCCGAAGAATACAACAGCAGCCATAAGAGAACTAAATCCCAATGGTACACTGGGATTTACCAGTTTCTTAAGTATCGTATAGACACCGTATAAAAAACCTAAGGCGGCGCAGCCTGTTCCGAGCATGGTGGCAATTCTCAAGGGTTTTACAGAGAATGCCGTAAAACCGTTAAACCACAGATTCAACAGTTTTTTTAAGGTATATCCGGAATTACCCACTTCTCTTTCCCTGTGATTGACCGGCACATTAGTGATATTCTTGGTAGCTCTCAGCACCAGACCAATCACATAAGGATAGGAATTCTCGTAGCGTATCATATCCTCCACAATAAATCTTCTCACTGCAAAATAACTGGAGATATATAGGTCTGCCGGTTTCTCCAACATGATTCTGGTCATCAGTTCATTGACCTTGCTGCCGAAATTGCGAAAACCCGAATGTTGCTTATGCTCATAGCTGGCATAAACCGCATCATAGCCTTCTTCCAACTTATTCAGAAGCTTGTCGACCCCATCTGCCGGCGTCTGTCCGTCATCATCCAGACACACCACATAATCTCCTTTGGTCTCCCGCAGTCCTGCCATTAAAGCCGCATGCTGACCAAAATTTCTGGAGAAGCTGATCCCCTTGATTCTTTGATCTGCCGCGCAAATTCTTCTGATCACTGCCAGCGTATTATCCGGTGAACAGTCATTGACAAGAATTACCTCATAATCGTATTTTGAAAGCCGCTTCATAGTGGCTGTTATCTCTGCTATCACTTGCTCCAATGTTCCTTCTGACCGATAGCACGGAATGACAAAACTAATCTTCTTCATGAAATCAATCCTCTTCTCTTTTCTGCTTCCGTTTGGCATTCACCTAAAATCTTGCGGGTTCAATACTGCCATCAAAATAATGTCTCTAAAAGCCCCGTTCACATATACATCATCTTTCAGATAAGCTTCCCTGACAAACCCTGCCTTCTCATAACTGCGTACAGCCCTCAAATTATCGGCATATACCCGCAAAAAAAGTCTGTGAAGCTTCAGTTCTTCAAAAGCATACCGGATCATAAGCTTCGCGGCTGCTGTACCGACCCCTCTGCCTCTGGCAGCATCCTCCCCGATAAAGATACCATATTCCCCTTTACGGTGTTCCCTGTCAATATCTCTGATATAGACAGAACCCAAGGGCTTGTCCGTATCAGATTCGCATATGATCATCTGCGCCGCTTTTCCGGGCTCTATTACATTGCGCAGCCAGCCAAGATGACCTTCTCTGGTGAACATGGCCTGATAGATGAAGTGTTTTCTGACTCCGTCACTGTTTCTCCATGCTACGATCAAGTCTGTATCATCCTCTGTCATCAGACGCAGATAAATGCCTGCCTTCTCATCTTTATATCGATCCATAGATTCCTATACTCCTTCTGATACCCTGTACATCTCTCCACATTCTATCACACTTCTCAATTCCCTGCAACTGTGGTACCTGTCCAAAGAGCCTCATAATCAAAGGATAATGCATATTTGTACATATCCTGCAACTGTTCCTGATAATTTTCTATGGTCACAAGATTTTCACCACTCTTCATACACTCACAGATATATCTGTTATATTCCGGCCGAAAATGAGTGGCATCTCTGTAATTGTCCAGATCACTGATAATCTCTTTTTCATTCTGAAAATAAAAAATCTTAACATTTTCACACTGCAAAAGTCGCTCCATAGAATGACCATAAACGGCTATCATCTGTTCCAGATTCCCCTTCATGATCTCCTGCTCCCAATACAACATACTATAGGGAGGATAGAAAACATAAAAATCTGTCTCCGGATGTTCCTCAATGAAGGGAAGAATATTATTCAGATTCCGGTCACAGATATCCTGACTTGCCGTCTGAATACCCACCCGGATACTTTCCTCCAGAGAGAGCCTGGATTGTTGCTCTGCTGCAAGGGTCTTGGCCCTGCCAAAGTGCTCCTCTTCTTCCCAAGTATAGGCATCGTCAAGATTGCTTTCCCTGCCGGTCACCTTGTCCAGAATACGATTCATGCTTGCCAAAAACACATCCTGATTATACAGATACGACACATCTGTGATCACTTTCTGATCATATAAATACTCCGGTCTCACCGCATAGGCACTGTTGGGATCGACCGTAAGCTGGTAGGCATTTACATCCATCACAATCGCTTTCGGGGATTCCGCTTTAGAGTAAATCTGTTCCAAAATGGCCTTCAGATCATCTGTGCGGGCTCCGGAATAAGACAATTTCACCGTATCCCAGCCCATCACTTCATCAAACCACTGCGCATGAAAATTCTCCGTCATAGAAGTGCCGATGATCACACTGTCATATTCAAAATTTCTGGCTGGTCCTGAAGTCTGATACACTGCATTTTCCAATACCACCGGCAAGTCAAACCAGGCATCGTGATAATGATAAAACGGGTCTATACAAAAAACCAGGACTGCAGCCACAATCAAGCCTGCTGCCAAATATCCGGCCAGACATTTAAAGGCTTTTTTCTCTGACATCCCTTTGTCCTCCTTGTATTCTAGAAGTTAAAATAGATAAACTTGGATACTTGTGACAACTTACTCACCGACCAGACGAGCAAAAGCGCCAACCAGATAAAATACCACCGTTTTCGACATTTATAACCTACAATCTCATGGACGGAAGGGGCTTTTACACACATGACCAATGCTCCTGCGACCCAAAGACCCGTCATGATCTGGCTGATTGGTGCCATAACCGCTTCCTGTACAAATCGGCTCAAAAATACGATCAACATATTTTTCTCACAGATACTGTTTACGATTCCCTCTGTAAATCCACCGATACCTCCCAATACCATCATATACATTAATTTAAATGGCTGCAACAGATCATCCGCCCGGAAAAACAGCCACGCCACATTTACAAATCCAAAGGTCAAAAACCAGCTTAACCATTTGGGCAACGCATCTGCCTGCTTCTTGAAAAGACGATGCAGTACCATCATAAGCCCATGCATCATTCCCCACACCACAAAAGTCCAATTGGCACCATGCCACAGACCACTCAATGTAAATACGATCATAACATTCAGACAAGTCTTCCATTTCCCCTTTCGATTACCACCAAGAGGGATGTACAGATACGTGGTCAGAAATCTGGTCAGGGTAATATGCCATTTCTTCCAAAACCCTGAGATATTACATGCCTTGTAGGGGGAATGAAAATTAATGGGAATCTCAATGTTAAACAGCTTACCGATACCGATGGCCATATCACAGTAACCACTGAAATCAAAGTAAATCTCTAACGTATACGCCAACATCACAGTGACTGCACTGAGACTGTTCAGGTTCCTGATGGCCTCAAAGCCTGCATCACTTAATCTTCCGAAGGTATCCGCCAAAAGCACTTTTTTGGA
>JAZRJO010000127.1:0-1941 GCA_045645825.1 Acetatifactor sp.
GTCTCCGTAAAGGATGATGGCCAATGTCCGTGGAATGGGAGTAGCACTCATGACAAGCACATGTGGTGTCATGCCTTTTTCGGCCAGTTTTTCCCGCTGTCTCACACCAAATCTGTGCTGTTCATCAGTGATCACAACAGCCAGTGAATGATAAGTCACTTTGTCCTGGATCAATGCATGGGTACCGATGATCAGATTGGCTTCGGCGCTTTCAATCTGTTGATAAGCTTCTTTTTTCTCTTTGGCAGTCATGGAACCCACCAATAATACCGGGCGAAAAGGCAGGTTGTATTCTTTTACATAACCGCAGATGGTCTCATAATGCTGGGTGGCAAGAACTTCCGTAGGCGCCATCATAGCTCCCTGATATCCATTACACACACATGTTAATAAGGCAAGTATGGCTACAATGGTCTTACCGGATCCCACATCACCCTGTATCAGACGGTTCATGACAGATAACCCCGACAAGTCACGTTCCATCTCTTCCCATACTTTTTGCTGGGCGTTTGTCAATTGAAAAGGCATGGCTTTTAAGAAGTGTTTCACTTCTTCAGAAGGCTTCATGGGAAAGCTGTTGGGTATATTGGCATTGATGTCCTTGTTCTTCTGCAGTAACAGGATGAACATGAAAAATTCATCAAAAACCATTCTTCTGCGTGCCTTGAGCAAAGTATTATGATCCGGGGGGAAATGCATACTGCAGAGAGCCTCCCTGTAGGATATCAATTGATGACGATCTAAAAAGTCTTTCGGATAACATTCTTGTTCATATTCATAAAAGGTCAGAGCCTGCTTTACAGCCTTTTGAATGGTCTGATTACTTAATCCTTTGGTCAGGGCATATCTGGGCTGTATAAACTGCATATGCCGGCTATATTCTTCCTGAGAATACAGTCTGGGCTGCTCCATGATCTTGACGGGTCCTCTTGTCTGGATCAATCCCCAAAAGATGTAAAACCCACCACTTTTTAAGAGGTTCTTCATAAAAGGCATATTAAAAAAAGTAAGCTGCATTCCACCGGAAGCATCTCTTACCGTTACATTCAATACATTCAGATTGCGGATTTTTTTCAGATTTGGGATACCGATCACGCAGACACGGACTGCACAGACCTCCCCCGGCACCGCTTCGCTTATGAGTACCGGTTCCCTAAAGGTCTCATAATCTCTGGGATAATGGGTCAGAAGATCCCCTACTGTAAAAATATCCAGTTTCTGAAAAAGCTTCTGTGTCTTTTCGCCGATTCCCTTGATGTCGATAATGGGAGTATGGTCGTTCAAATCACTTCACCTCTTTGGAACCCTGTTTTTTGGAGCCCCATTATTGAAAAAACAGGACCGGCGCAAATGCGTCAGTCCTGCATCGCTTATTCTACACTAATTACATAATAGTAAATAGGCTGACCGCCAAATTGCAGCTCCACATCACAGGAAGGGTAAGCTGCTTCGATATCTTCACGAAGCTTCTCTGCGTCTTCTTCTGACACATCTGCACCATAATAGATACTGATCAGTTCGGAATCTTCGTCAACCATTTCAGATACCATTTCTTCTGTAACATATATCATATCCTGACCAACAGAAAGGATTCCCTTGTCTCCGATACCCATATAGTCACCCTGTTTGATCTCTTTGTCATCGATCATGGTATCACGCACGGCATAAGTCACCTGGCCGGTCTTCACATTGCCGATTTCCTGCAGCATGGTCTCTTCGTTCTCATCCACAGATAATTCCGGCACGTAATTGATCACAGCCGTAATACCCTGAGGAATGGTCTTGGATGGAATAACTAACAGGTTCTTATCTGTGGTCAGCTCCGCAGCCTGATTTGCTGCAAGAATGATATTCTTATTATTCGGCAATACAAAAATTGTCTTGGCATTTACCTTATCCACAGCATCCAAAATATCAGCCGTGCTGGAAGTCGGAGGCCAA
>JAZRJO010000128.1:0-3363 GCA_045645825.1 Acetatifactor sp.
CTCCTTCGCCAGCTGGGGCTTGAGGACAAGGCAGAAGCCTACCCATTTCAGCTTTCCGGCGGTCAGCAGCAGAGGGTGTCCATTGCAAGGGCGCTGGCTCTGCAGCCGAAGATCCTGTTCTTTGACGAGCCAACTTCTGCACTGGATCCCGAGCTTACGGTAGAGGTGTTGAAGGTCATCAAAGAGCTGGCAAAGGAAAAGATGACCATGATCATCGTAACCCATGAGATGCAGTTTGCCAGAGAAGTGTCAGACCGTATTATCTTTATGGAACAGGGATTGATCCAGGAGCAGGGTACGCCGGAGGAAATTTTTACTTCTTCCAATACGCGTGTTCGGGAATTTATCGGAAAAATGAACGCTTAAAGTGCTTGTTTTTGGCACAATGAATAAAATTTCATTGTGCCATTTTATGTGTATTGATTTCTGGGTTTGTGTAGGGTATACTAGTAACTGTATGGAGAATGGACGCAGTTAAACGTCCCCGGTCACTGATTTATACTTTTGTCAATGGAACGGAGGCAATAATGAGTACAGACAGATATCAAAGCCCCCTTTCTGAACGTTATGCCAGCAAGGAGATGCAATATATTTTTTCTGCAGATAAAAAGTTTCGTACTTGGCGTAAGCTTTGGATTGCTTTGGCAGAGACGGAGAGAGAACTGGGATTGTCCCGGAATGGTAAGCCGGTGATCACGAAAGAGCAGATCGATGAGCTGAAGGCTCATGCGGAAGATATTAATTATGATGTGGCCAAGGCCAGAGAGATGGAAGTGCGCCATGATGTGATGAGTCATGTGTATGCTTATGGACAGCAGTGTCCTAACGCTGCGGGTATCATTCATCTTGGAGCCACCTCTTGTTATGTGGGTGACAATACAGACATTATCGTCATGACAGAGGCTCTTAAGCTGGTGAAGAAGAAGCTTGTAAACGTCATAGCTAAGCTGGCAGAGTTTGCGGACAAGTACAAAGCACAGCCTACATTGGCATTTACCCATTTTCAGCCCGCACAGCCCACTACTGTGGGAAAACGTGCCACTTTATGGTTGCAGGAGTTCTGCCTTGATCTGGAGGATCTGGAGTATGTACTTGGCAATATGAAGCTATTGGGCTCTAAGGGAACCACAGGGACTCAGGCTTCTTTTCTGGAGCTGTTTGATGGGGATCAGGCGACCATTGACAGGATCGATCCTATGATTGCTGCCAAGATGGGTTTTCAAGAGTGTTTTGCGGTGTCCGGTCAGACCTATTCCCGTAAAGTGGATACCAGAGTGGCCAATGTGCTTTCGGGAATCGCTGCTTCCGCCCACAAGATGAGTAATGATATTCGTCTGCTGCAGCATCTGAAAGAAGTGGAAGAGCCTTTTGAGAAGAACCAGATCGGTTCCTCGGCTATGGCCTATAAGAGAAACCCCATGCGAAGTGAGCGCATCGCCGCCCTTTCCCGATATGTGATGATCGATGCGCTGAATCCGGCCATCACTTCTGCTACCCAGTGGTTTGAGCGGACACTGGATGATTCGGCCAACAAGAGACTTTCCATTCCGGAGGGATTTCTGGCCATTGACGGTATTTTGGATCTGTGTCTGAATGTGGTGGACGGGCTGGTGGTATATCCCAAGGTGATCGAGAAGCATCTGAGAAGTGAGCTGCCTTTCATGGCCACGGAAAATATCATGATGGATGCAGTGAAGAGAGGCGGAAACCGTCAGGAACTTCACGAAAGGATCCGTGAGTTGTCTATGGAAGCCGGGCGCAACGTAAAAGTGGAGGGCGGCGAAAATAACCTGCTGGAGTTGATCGCAGATGATCCGGAATTTAACATGACGTTAGAGGATTTGAAAGAGGCTATGGATCCGGCAAGGTATATAGGACGATCTAAAGAGCAGGTGGATGCATTCCTTGATAATGTGGTAAAACCCATTCTGGAGGCAAATAAAGAACTGCTTGGTGCTAAAGCACAAATCAGTGTATAAGACTAAGAGAAACGAAGGAGATAAAACACATGGGTGGATTTTTTGGAGTAGCTTCAAAAGAGGATTGCGTATTTGACCTTTTCTTTGGTACGGACTATCATTCTCATCTGGGAACACGTCGTGCCGGAATGGCAGTATATGACAAGGAGAAAGGGTATGACAGGGCGATCCATAATATTGAAAATGCACCATTTCGTACCAAGTTTGACAAGGATATGAATACCATGAAGGGGAATCTGGGAATCGGTTGTATCTCTGATTATGAGCCACAGCCTCTGATCGTCCGTTCCCATCATGGTACCTACGCCATTACTACAGTAGGAAAGATCAATAACACAGATGAAATTGTGAAGGAATTGTTTGACAAAGGACATTCTCATTTCCTGGAGATGAGCGGTGGAGATATCAATGCCACGGAGCTTGTGGCTTCCCTGGTAAATCAGAGAGAGAACCTGGTAGAAGGAATCCAATATGCCCAGGACATGATTCAGGGTTCTATGACGCTCCTGATCCTAACACCCAGAGCAATTTATGCTGCAAGAGATAAACTTGGAAGAACACCGGTGGCCATTGGTAAGAAAGCAGATGCTTATTGTGTATCCTTTGAGAGCTATGCCTATTTGAATCTGGGGTATACCGATGCTAAAGAATTGGGTCCCGGGGAAATCGTTGTTGTGACACCGGAGGGCGTACAGACACTGGCGAGGCCGGGAAAAGATATGAAAATATGTACCTTTCTGTGGATTTATTACGGGTATCCTTCTTCCTCCTACGAGGGGATCAGTGTAGAACAGATGCGTTACAATTGCGGAGCCAAGCTGGCTGAGCGGGATCCGGTAAAACCTGATATTGTGGCGGGTATCCCTGATTCCGGAATTGCCCATGCCATCGGATATGCCAATAGATCCGGAATACCCTTTTCCAGACCATTCATCAAGTATACACCTACCTGGAGCAGATCCTTCATGCCTACCATTCAGACCCAGCGTAACCTGATCGCCAAGCTGAAGCTGATTCCGGTTCACGACTTGATTCAGGACAAGCGCCTGCTTCTGATCGATGACTCCATCGTCCGTGGTACACAGCTGAGCGAGACCACAGAGTTCCTGTATCAGAGTGGAGCTAAAGAGGTTCATATCCGTCCGGCATGCCCACCGCTTCTGTTTGGATGTAAATACCTGAACTTCTCCCGTTCTTCTTCAGAGATGGATCTGATCACCAGAAGAATCATGAAGGAAATGGAACAGGAGGGGCGCAGCATTGACCTGAAGGCTTATGTGGATCCGGATTCTGCGGAATATAACGAAATGGTAGATCGTATCTGCAAACAACTTAAATTTACTACCCTGCGGTATCATAGATTGGATGACATGATTGAATCCGT
>JAZRJO010000129.1:0-4394 GCA_045645825.1 Acetatifactor sp.
AATTCTTACAGCCTTACAACTGCGAACCAATATGTGCCGTCCCCTTCCCCTGTCCTATCCCTCAAAGAGTGCCTGTCGGCGGGGAGCCTGACTGGGCTGGTATGGGAGAGCGGGTGTGTATTTTTTGTTTTTAGGGGTTGACAAATGGCGATATCCGCAATATTATCATTATAATTTCATATTCAAGTGATTGATTAAGAAAAGCAATGATAAGAAGAAGTAGCATAGAGGGAAAGGTACAGAAAGTAGCCGGTAGATGAGAGGCGCACGGGAATCTTTATGTGAATACATCTTTGAGCTTCGCACCAAATGATTTTGATAACATTTTTGACAAAAGTCTAGTAGGCTGCGACGGTTCCTGCACCCGTTAACGTGCTAGAGTATAAACCATACTGGTCGTACTCGAAGAGGTAAGCAGTGTAAGCTGTTTATAAACATTAGGTGGTAACACGAGAGTTAACTCTCGTCCTTTTGAAGAAGAGGACGGGAGTTTTTTTGTGGTTCTTCGGATTGATTGTCTTGATCGCACAGGATTTGAAAAAAATTATGGAGGAATGTATCATGATGATCAACGAAGAAGTAAAGCGCCAGATGCAGATTATTTTGCAGGGAGCGGCGCAGGTAGTCAGTGAAGAAGCGCTGAGAACAAAAATAGAGAGGTCTCTTTGTACAGGGAAGCCTCTTATTATCAAATTAGGGTTGGATCCCAGTGCACCGGATATTCATCTCGGGCATGCGGTGGTATTGCGTAAAATCAGGCAAATGCAGGAACTAGGGCATCAGGCTGTTATCATAATAGGTGATTTTACAGGACGTATTGGTGATCCTACAGGGAAGTCCAAGGGGCGGAAACAGATGTCGGACAGGGAGGTGCTTGAAAATGCACAGACTTATCGGGATCAGATTTTCAGAATTTTAGACCCTGATAGGACGCAAGTAAGATACAATGGTGAGTGGTTGGAACTGTTAGGTCTGGAAGAGGTTCTTCGCCTTGCAGCCACGACTACTGTGGCGAGAATGTTGGAACGAGATGATTTTCAGAATCGTTACAATAATCAAGTGCCTATTGGACTGCATGAATTTTTTTATCCCTTGATGCAGGCATATGATTCTGTGGCAATAGATGCTGATCTGGAACTTGGAGGGACTGATCAGACATTTAATATTTTGATGGGACGTTCCCTTCAGAAATCTATGGGAAAGGAACCACAAGTAGCATTGTTTATGCCGATTCTGGAAGGGCTGGACGGTGTGGAAAAGATGAGCAAAAGTCTGGGAAATTATATCGGGATCAATGAGGAGGCACAGGTAATGTTTAAGAAAGTGATGGAGGTGCCGGATTCACTGATCATCAGGTACTTTGAATTGACAACGGACATTTTACCAAATGAACTTGAGTGCATTAAAAAGGCTTTGGCTGATGGCTGTAATCCCAGAGATTGCAAATTGATTCTGGCCAGGACTGTAACCGGCTTGTATCATACAGAAGAGGAGACCAAAGCAGCAGAACTTTTTTTTAAGGAGGCATTTGCAGGGAAGAAAATTCCTCAACAGATTCCAGTACTTCAGATAAAAAAGAAGATGGAAAATGTCTCCGGAGAGGATGGGTTAACCTTGCTGGATGCAGTCCGTCCGCTTGTAGCAAATGGTTGGGTTGCAAGCAAAAGTGAATTGCGGCGCTTGGTGGAACAAGGTGGTGTACAGAAAAACGGAGAGAAAGTGATGAACATGGAAACAGTGCTGTATACAGGAGATGTACTGCGAATTGGAAAGAAAAAATTTGTTAAGATAAAGGATTGACAAACTTACAATTACGTATTATTATGAATAAATTCAATGTAAGGAGTGACAATTATGAGTGGCAGACATGCTTCGTTGATTTCGGTTAGACCGGATGTCAAGGTGGTGGATTGTACTTTGAGAGATGGTGGGTTGGTAAATAATTTTGGGTTTTCAGATGAATTTGTGAGGGATTTGTATCTGGCTAATATTAAGGCCGGTGTAGATTATATGGAGTTTGGGTATAAGTCTTCCAAGGAGATTTTTAATCCGGATAATTATGGGAAATGGAAGTTCTGTGATGAGCAGGATATCAGAGCAATCGTGGGTGAGAATAACACTGATATGAAGATTGCAGTGATGGCAGATGTAGGAAGAACCGATTTTCGCAATGATATTGTGGATAAAAAGGACAGTGTCATTGACATGATCCGTATAGCCACATATATTAATACCATTCCGGCGGCCATTGAGATGATTGAAGATGCACATGCTAAGGGATATGAGACTACTGTAAATATTATGGCAGTGTCAAAGGTAAGTGAGTCTGATTTGGATGCAGGACTGGAGATGTTGGCGCAAACGAACGTGGATGTGATTTACCTGGTAGACAGCTTTGGATCTTTTTATCCGGAGCAGATCGAAAGGCTGACCAACAGGTATATGGAAGTGGCTGGACAGTACAATAAGATCATAGGAATTCATGCCCATAATAATCAGCAGCTGGCATTTGCCAACACCATCGAGGCATTGTCCAGAGGAGCCAGTTATCTGGATGCTACAGTGAATGGCATGGGACGTGGGGCCGGTAATTGCTATATGGAGCTTCTACTGAGCTTTTTAAGGAATCCAAAGTACAATAAGGTGGCCATCATGAGCTTTGTGGAGAAGCATATGCTGAAGCTTCGGGAGACCGGGATTATGTGGGGGTTCGAACTTCCTTACATGCTCACAGGAATATTAAACGCCCACCCATCTACAGCCATTCAGTTCATGAAGGAGAAAAGAACAGACTATGCAATGTTCTATCAGGAACTGATCGATGATGCTTTATAAGAAAAACGGCTGAACCTACATGTAAGAGGTGGAGTCAGGCTGGTATGAAAAGAAAAGCCACAAATCGCAAAACTTGTGGCGCGTAATGCGCTTCTAGAGAGATTGCGGTTTGTGGCTTTTGTTTATTCGCGTTTCTTAGTGTAATGCTATTATAAGTGTTTAATAGATAGAAGCGATCATTGCGAGAACATGATTTGCATAAGCACTGAACGCTTCACGGTCTTTCTTAAGTTCAGAGGTCAGTTCGAAGAAAAGCTCTTTGCTCTTATAGTCTCTTTTAAAGAAAGGCTCTCGAAACATTCCCCACTGGGGCAGGTATTGGGACCTCTTTCTGGTATAGCAGGTGGCGGCAGTTGCCTGCATACGGTGTTCGCTGTCCACAAAAGAGGCTACTGATTTATGCAGGGCTACATCCTCTGTGGGAAGATAGTAGTAATCACGATAATTAGCATAAAAATATTTCATTTCCTCTTCATACACCGGCACTTTCAAGGTTCCTGTCAGGCCTTCTCCTGAGAAATAGCATTGATTCACCGATGCAGAAACAGCTCGTGGAAGCTTAGTGGGCAAAGATACACTCATCAAAAGTTCCATCCGCTTTTCTCCGTCAAGATCCTGATAATAATTGGCCTGCACTTTTTTTGCCTTTACATCCTTTGCAAATAAATCGTAATAGGACAGCACAGGCAGGATATTCATCATCCCCAGAATATCCTCTTTGTTATGTAAAAGAATTCCATTTTCAACGTATTCGGAGGGTTTTTTCACATACTCCCGATACAATGTAATCAACTCCCCGCCGTTAAATACATCCTTGCGTGCAATCCCCAGAAACTGCTCCAACGTCTGTAACTTACAATTTGGAAGCTTTAGGAAAAACTTACAGGGAGAGATACACTTATACAGATCCACATTCTTCATGCCTTCAAAGGAGTATGCCAATTCATACTGCTTACACTTTTGCAGAAGAAACGGCAGATCAAAAGTATTCCCATTAAAATGAATCAGACACTTAAAGCTTCCCGCAAACCAGAAAAACTCTGTAAGAATATCAATCTCTTCCTCGTAATTCTCTGCAAACCACTGAATCATCTGCCATGCGCCGTCTGCATAGTAGGCACAGCCGATCAGGTAAAGATACGAGGTTTTTGAACTAAAGCCTGTGGTTTCAATATCTAGAAATAAAATGTCCTCTAAGGGGGCAATCTGCTCCAGGGGGTACTGGGGCTCATAAGCCAAGGGAGCTTTCATGGTTTTCATATGCAGGGTCCTCCTATGTTGCAAACGAGGGTGTTAGGCTATGGGGCCGCTCCGGGGTGTCAGGGGTGCAATTCCTGACACGCTCTCGCTCCGTGAAAAACGTAGCGGTACTAGGCTCGAGACGGAAACCTACGGTTTCCGTCTGACCTCGCCAAGTGCCGACGTTTTTCAAGGGTCTGGAATTGCACCCCTGACGCCCCGGAGCTACTCTATAGCAATCTTTTGTTTGCAATATTGTAGATGCATGCTAATAATAAGAAAAAAGGTTATAATAGCTTGCCAAAATTTATATCTTTTTA
>JAZRJO010000130.1:0-4107 GCA_045645825.1 Acetatifactor sp.
AAGTCCTCGATCTGTACTTCCCGAAGCTTGGAAACATTCACTTCCCCGTTGCTGAGCTGGTACATACCGGGCAAGATACGCATATGGCAGCCGGTCTCCTTACAGATTTCCAGTATAGGCCTTAAGGTAGCCCTGTTGGCAGATGGAATGGCGATAATGATTTCGTCCACAGCATATTTATCCACGCTCTCCAGGATCTTCTCTCTGCCGCCTACGATGGGAACGCCCCGCAGATATTTTCCATGACAGCCCGGGTGATCATCAATGGCACATACTACGTGCATAGTGAGATAATTACTGCTTTCGATCTCCTTCATGATGGCATTACCGGCGGCTCCTGCGCCTACGATCATGCAGTTAGTTCTGGATTTCTTGCCAAAATGACTGAGCCTTCTATTCTGCAGCATACGAAGAATCCGGTAACTGAATCGCCCCCCACCGGTAAACACAGCCATGAAGAACCCGTAGAAAAACGGATAGCTTCTGGGAATACTTCTCTCCAACAGCCAGAAAAGCACCGGCTGCATAACAGCACAGAGGACCACCGCGATCATAATATTCACAAGCTCTGTATCTGATGCATATCGCCAGACACTGTTATACAGCCTGAAAATATTGAATATGATCAGAGTGATCAGTACGTTTGGAAAATAAGCCTCCAATACAGCCACCCAAAACGCTCTGGGTACGTCCATAAATTGAAACTCATAACGGACATATAGACTGAGCATGGATGCCAACAGGATAGCAAACATATCTGACAATATTAATAATACAATCCTCGTCACCGGTATCTTCAGAATACCTATTCTCACATCATTTAATCTCTTCATAATATCACCATTCCCTAATGTATCGTAACATAATTTCCCTTATATTGCTACTTCTAATATTTACCATTACAGTTCAGCCAGAGTCGATATCCGGATAAAAATCGTGCTCGCACGAATTTTTATCCGTGTATCGACTCTGAGGGAGCGCCCGCCAATGAGCAAAAGGAGCTGCGAAGCAGCGGAGAGCCCCACCGGGGCGGTTTTGCGAATGGGCGCGGGCTGAACGTCACTTAGGCGTTACTCCACAGCGTACAGCCATATCCCCCAGAAACTTTTCTCCGTCTCAAAATACCCTATAAGCTTAAGTCCCAGTTCCCCGGCACAAAGGATCTCTCCCCCGGAAAAAACGTACTCACAGCCCAGATCTTTCAATGCCTCCATATCAAAATCCAGCTTCTCATATTTCACTTTGTCATACTTGGACAGATTCCAATAAGTGCCCGAAGCGCCATTGAACAGGTAGCAACGGCTTCCCCAACGGTCAAAATACAACCTTGTCTCCTCATTTTTCGTAAGTTCATCCGCAATGACCCGCCGAAATCTATGCTTATATTCCAGGGGATAATTGTTGGAGTAACCATCCACTGTATAAAACCCATGCATCAGAGAAGGTGCAGGACTGATCCCTAAGTGTGCTACGCGGTACGTACTCATGTCACGCCCGATGGCCTGCTCAATGTCACTCATCAGGTCCTCAGCATAATAACTCTCCCAAGAAATATATCCGGTAATCCCTGAACCATTATTGTACTGATTCACATTCTGGTAAAAATAAGACCCGGGCTTGATCAGATTCAGCGTAGGCAGCAAAAGGAGCAAAAGTGCCAAACACTTCACCAAAGTAATTTGCCAACCGGCCTTTCTCTTCCACCATATATTGAATACAAGGGCAAAATCAAGATACCAAAGTGTGGGATACAGCCAATAATAACGCTCTGCCTGAAAGTATCGCAAGAAACCGCCCATGCCATTTTTCAGATCCGCCACCCATTGACATCTGCAGATTCCAAACAAAAGAGCAATCCCCGCAAGCACCACAAAAACTCCCGCAGCAACCCGGAAACGTATTTTCTCCTGTTGCTCTAACTTACCATAACGGATGCCTTCTATGAGCAAAAGTACCAGAATCGGCAAGATCAAGTACTTATGCAGAGACACCGCATGTTGAGAGCTGTTCAAAAATACATCCCAGACCGTCTCAAAGAACGGATATCCATTATTGACCAGCTCCTCCCGATGGCTGACATAACTGCTTTGTCCCAAAAAAAGTTCCAAAAACAGGTTATGATTCACTGCCACATAGGTTCCGGTCAAAAGTGCAAATCCGCCTGCGCTCCATGGATTCAGCCTTTTATGCAAGCCCTGCCACACCATATGAACAGCCCAGAAACTGAGTACCACATATCCTATGAGTACCAGATGGGTGGTAAGCCCAAACAGCAAGATCAACAGCATACTTGACCACAGCCTCTTCTTCTGATTCAGGCACAGAAATGCATAGAGCAGAAGTGGAACACCCCAGGCAGACAAGCCATAAACAGGCTGAAGGGGCAAAAGTGCAAAACAAACTGCCGTCACCACTCCCAGGATACTACTGCCGGTGATCTTACGAGTGCAAGCATACATCCCAAAGTACCCGCAAGCACAGACAATCAGGTATTGCACCAAAAACGCCCAAAAAGTGGGCAGCCACCGATACAGCGGGATAAACAAAATGGCTGACGGCTGCATACCGCTGACACTTATGCCGCCCAGGATCTCCCGAAAAAATCCGCTATCATCCAAAAGGTGTCTGGCATTCAACACATACGTCAGCAGCGTTTCATCCAACTGGTCGTGAATCTCAAATACACTCCCCTCCCTAAGCAGCATATAAGGGAAAAAGGTAATGCCCAGAAAAAGGATTCCGATCCACCACAGAGAGTGTGCATCCAGCCATAGAATAAAACTGCCCAAACAACTGCCTATCCTGTGCAATATGTTACGGTTTTCGTCCTGATTCAGTTGATTCTTTACTGTGTACTCCTTCAAATTTTTCTTCCTCTCAAAAATTTATGGATTACCCTGATCCCCTTGGGCGCCATGACAAACAATGTGTGATACACTTTGTTTTTGACCGTCAGGAATGGATTGCCCATGGCCACGCGCCAGTGGTCGCGAAGCCATTTCACGATCTCCCGGTACTGACCATTGTCCCGATTCATCTGCCCGATGGGGATATGCAACAGATATTCTAACCTTTGAAATACTCCAAAACGCAATGCCACCGGCTCAAGCTCCGGATACAGTTCTTTTACCATGGAAAATACCACATCTGCATTGTCCACGCTGTCAGCAAACACTCTGGAGAAATGGTCTTTGTTCTCCTTGCGGGTATTGCTGCCCATGCGATAGAGCACATGATATCCAACCACCGGCAGGGAAATCACCTTGCCAAGGGCAGGCAACATATGGATCAACAGATGAAAATCTTCATTCAGTACCCCTACCGGGAACGCCTCTTTGGGTATGCATTCTCTGCGGATCAGCTTGGTACAGAAGGAGCAGTCTCCTCTATGCATCAAAAGCTCCTTTAAAAAACTCTGACTATCGATACTTTCTATCTTATCAGGAGGTATACAGATATCCGGAAGGAGATTACCCGCCTCGTCTACCTCATTCCTGCCAATCTGTACCATATGTGCATTATATTCTATGGCAGCCTCTGCCAATCTTTCATACATATCAGGCTCTATATAGTCATCGCTGTCCACAAATCCCAGATACTCTCCTTGGGCCTTCCGGATCCCCAGATTCCTGGCAGAAGAAGAACCACCGTTTTTCTTGTGGTACACCTTGATCCTGGAATCCTTTCTTGCCAATTCATCACACAGCGCTCCTGTACCGTCTGTGGAACCATCATCCACCAAAAGTATCTCCAGATTCCTCCAGGTCTGGGCTGTAATAGATGCCACACACTTGGGAAGGTATTTTAACGTATTATAGACAGGTACGATCACACTGATCAATGGTTGATTTTGTAAGTTATTCATCTATGCTCCTTCATGAGATATCGAAACATTTTTTTCTCGACCACTACCGGTGCAGGCGAACAGGGCCCTGTGGGAGTGATCGAGGTGCCAAGACTAACACCACTTCGGCTGTCAAGCCCCAGCTTCCCGAGAAGCTCCATCAGGCATGCAGCCGCGTTTTCCGGATTCCATTCTTCTGTAATGGTGCAATACGCCTGTTCTCCCAGCTCCCTGCAGCGGCTCCTATCCTGTGCCAGCCATGC
>JAZRJO010000131.1:0-1522 GCA_045645825.1 Acetatifactor sp.
ATATGCCACATCTCCTGCTGCTTCGCCCCCACTATGGTTTCTGGGACTTACGATCGCTCTCTGTTTTGCCGTAGCCACAGGAGTGGTCCTGGCTTTGACACAGAGAATCAAGGAAATCGGGAAAGGAGAAATTGACGATGCAAGACACTACTGACAACATACAGAAACAAGCCACTGACAAAAGATCCCGCAAGAGAGCTCCCATCCTCTGCGCTACTGTCATCATCGGCGTACTGGCTGTATTTCTGGCCACATTCATTTACCCGTTACTGGGAGCCAGCTACGGAGAGGTGATTGCTTTGGGTATTTTGGTCATTTATGGTTTCGCAATCCTTGCCGTAATAGCAGGCATCCTACTGGCACTGCATCAGCGGCTAAAAGAAATTGAAGGCGGTGAAGAAGATGAAGCCAGAAAATACTAACCCACCGAAGACTCTTAATGAAGCAGCCCAAAAGAAACGCCGCAAAGATGCTTACCAAAGCACCATTACTTCCAGTATCATCTTTCTTTTGACAGGATGCATATTGTTGGTACTGCGTGGATATTACCACATTGGCGGCTTCTGGGGAGCTGTGTTACTCATAATCGCTGTGCTGGAACTGGGGATGCTCATCCCCATCTGGATATTATTAAAAGCAAGACTGAAAGAAATTGAAGGAGGAGAAGAAGATGCTGCTACTCAATATTGATCATGTACCCGGAAAAGAAATCGAGGCACTGGGACTCGTGAAAGGAACTGTCGTACAGTCCAAGAATTTGGGCAAAGACTTTATGGCCGGCATGAAAACCCTGGTAGGCGGTGAGATCACCGGCTACACCGAGATGTTGGTGGAAGCACGCCAGATTGCCACCAAACGCATGGTAGACGAGGCCACTGCCATGGGCGCAGACGCCATTCTAAACATCCGCTTTGGTTCTTCTGCCGTGATGCAGGGAGCTGCTGAAGTGATCGCTTACGGGACGGCTGTGAAGCTGAAATAGGCTCTAATCTGTGATTGAAAAGCAATAAAAACAGTGCCAACGAACCTTGTTCCGGCACTGTTTTTATTGTTTTTTAGCCATAGACTATGATTCCACAGTCTCACTCTTCTGTAAGCAGCCCATTCGCCGAATACCGGTTAGACGCATTCCACAAGATCCACTCCTCGTACCCCGCATCATACACCGCCTGAATCTGCTGCCTGATCTGCTCACCGCCATAGGTGATATATCCCTTCACCCAATTAGCTGTAAAAGCCTGTAACCATGGGCGCACCACCGCTCTACTTTCTTCAGACACCACTGAAAGCTCCTCTGTCGAATCCTGCATGGCAGCCAACACCGTCTCATAAGGCTGTGCATCCGGCACTGCCAGACCAAACACACCATTCCCATAGTGAGAAGGATATACCATGGGACAGATGGCATCAATGGTTGCACCAATCTCCACATAATCCTGCCCCACCCTCTTCACATCTATCTCACTGCCGATGATGGTGCCAAACACATCTGCAGTCACCGGAAGGCCCAAGTCGGAGGCCA
>JAZRJO010000132.1:0-3468 GCA_045645825.1 Acetatifactor sp.
ATCAGATGCATCGCGCCGGAGGCAGAGCTTCTCAAGTCCATTCAACATCCTCTTTTCCCTAAGTGGAAGGCATATTGGGAGGTTGATCGTAAGGGGTATTTGGTAATGGAATACATAGCAGGGAGCAGCCTGGAGAATCATCTAAGGCGGCGAGGTGTTTTTGGACAGGAAGAGACTGTACGGATCGCGCTGGAACTGGCAGACGGGCTTAGGTATCTTCATGAGAAGGAAGGAGGATTTGTTTATCGTGACCTAAAGCCTGGTAATATCATGATACAGCCGGATGGAAAGGCCAGGCTACTGGATCTGGGGACCGCAGTAATACCGGAAAGTTGTCGGGCCGGTACAATCGGATATGCGGCGCCGGAGCAGCAACTGATGTCTGAGGAAAAAGTGAAATCTATTGTTCTGACGCCCGTCAGTGATATCTACAGTCTGGGGATGGTCATGCATTATATGTTGACCGGCCGTAGTCCTTTGTTGACAAAAGAGGAAATGAAACCGGTGAGAAAATATGATTCCGACATCTGGTTTGGTTTGGATGATATCATAAGCAGATGTATCACCATACTGCCACAAGAGCGAATTCCCGGAATGCGGGAACTAATGACAGAACTAAGCCACTACCACAGACAAAGCAAAGTAAAGATTGCCAGACAGGAGATAAAGGTACTGTTAAGCAGACGGAAACACCAAAAAGTTATATTTAGCAAGGATATATGCCTAAGTGATTATAAAAACCTTTGACTTTATGAAAAAAAGATAATATAATGTAGCATATCGGAAGGAAATCAAGCGCGCTGAAGGCGCATTTGATTTCACCCGATATGCTAACGAGAAAGTCAGGTGCGAAGCACCGTAGGCGCGAAAGCGCCGAGAGCGCGCAGCGCGGGACTTTCGAGATTGAAGGAAGGAAATCAAGCGCGCCGAAGGACGTAGCCGGAAAGAGGTTTATTATGAAGAAGTTGGAAGAGTACGTAAGAAGTATACCGGATTTCCCTGAGGAGGGAATTATTTTTAGGGATGTAACAAGTGTGCTGCAGGACGCAGAAGGACTGCACCTGGCCGTAGACACTATGCAGGATCTGGTGAAGGATCTTGAGTTTGATGTTGTGGCAGGCCCTGAGTCCAGAGGATTTATTTTTGGAACACCTATTGCATATAATATGAGAAAGCCTTTTGTGCTGATTCGTAAGAAGGGTAAGCTTCCCTGCGATACTGTGGAGATTTCTTATGACTTGGAATATGGTCAGGCAACCATTGAGATGCATAAGGACAGCATAAAGCCGGGGCAGAAAGTTCTGATCGTGGATGATCTGATCGCAACAGGTGGAACTACCGAGGCTATGATCAAGCTGGTGGAGCAGCTTGGCGGAGAAGTAGTAGGTGTGGTGGTACTGATCGAGCTGAAAGGCTTGAATGGCCGCGACAAGATCAAGGGTTACCGTCTTGATTCAGCGATTTGTTATGAAGGGAAATAAAAGAAATAGGAGCGGTTTAAATTACACGTCTGATGTGTCAGGAGGCATCGGTGTATTTCGTGAACCTATAAATTGGAGTTGCTTATGACGGAAGAAAAAAGGGATGCAGTTTTTGATGATGGAAAAATAAATACATTGCAGGAATTCAGGACTCCTGAGGCGTTGTATCAGGATCTTATCGTTAGTGTGCACAAATATCATCCCAGTGATGATATCAGCATGATTGCTAAGGCCTACAAAATTGCCAGTGATGCCCATAAAGATCAATTCCGTAAATCGGGAGAACCTTATATTATTCATCCTTTGAATGTGGCGACGATTTTGGCAGATCTGGAGTTGGATAAAGAGACGATCGTGGCAGGTATTTTGCATGATGTGGTGGAAGATACGATTATGACAGAAGCAGATCTGATACGTGAGTTTGGTGAGGATGTGGCCCAGCTTGTTGATGGTGTGACTAAGCTGGAGAAAATTCCCCTTACCAGAACTACGGACCAGTCAGAAGCAAAGCTGGAGATGCAGGCAGAGAATCTGCGCAAGATGTTTTTGGCTATGGCCAAGGATATTCGTGTCATTATGATCAAACTTGCAGACCGTCTTCATAATATGCGGACTTTGCGGTATCAGAAGCCGGAGAGTCAGCAACGTATCGCCAAAGAGACATTGGAGATTTATGCACCCATCGCACAGCGTCTTGGTATCAGCAAGATTAAAGTGGAGTTGGATGATTTGTCATTAAAATATCTGGAGCCGGACGTGTACTATGACTTGGTAGATAAGATCGCCATTCGCAGAAGTGTACGAGAGAAGTATATTCAGAGTATCGTAGATGAGGTTGGTGAGCATATTAAGAGTGCAGGAATCAAGGCCAAAGTCGACGGTCGTGTAAAGCACTTTTTCAGTATTTATAAGAAGATGAAGAACCAGAACAAGACACTGGATCAGATTTATGATCTCTTTGCAGTCAGGATCATTGTGGATTCCGTGAAGGATTGTTATGCGGCATTGGGGGTAATACATGAAATGTATAAACCGATCCCCGGCAGGTTCAAGGATTATATTGCCATGCCTAAGCCTAATATGTATCAGTCCCTCCATACCACGCTGATCGGCAGCACAGGGCAGCCTTTTGAGATTCAGATCCGTACCTTTGATATGCATAAAGCTGCGGAATATGGTATTGCGGCCCACTGGAAGTATAAAGAGGCTTCTGATGGCAAGAAGCCGGAAGTGCAGGAAGAGGAGAAGTTGGTATGGCTGCGCCAGATTCTGGAGTGGCAGCGGGATATGTCGGATAACAGGGAGTTTATGAATCTGTTAAAGAGCGACTTGGATCTGTTCTCTGACAGTGTCTATTGCTTTACTCCTACCGGTGAGGTGAAGAATCTTCCGGCGGGATCTACCCCTATCGATTTTGCTTATAACATTCATTCGGCCGTGGGCAATAAGATGGTGGGTGCCAGAGTCAATGATAAGCTGGTGACCATTGATTATGAGATCAAGAATGGCGACCGCATTGAGATCATTACTTCCCAGAATTCCAAGGGACCCAGCCGTGACTGGTTGAATGTGGTGAAGAGTACACAGGCTAAGAATAAGATCAACGAGTGGTTCCGCAATGAACGCAAGGAAGACAATATCATCAAGGGCAAGGAATTGCTTGCAGCTTACTGTAAAACAAAGTCCGTTAATTTGTCTAATCTGCTAAAACAGGATTATATGGAAGCTGTGATGCGTAAATACGGTTTCCGGGACTGGGATTCTGTGCTGGCGGCCATCGGTCATGGCGGTCTTAAGGAAGGGCAGATCGTCAATAAGATGTCAGAGCTTTATGAGAGAGATCATAAGCGGGAGATGACCAATGAAGAGGTGCTGGCAAGTATCGCCCAAAACGGGGAGGCGGCGGCATCTAAACCGGCCATGATGAAGTCAAAGAGCGGTATCATGGTGAAAGGGATTGCGGATCTGTCAGTACGTTTCTCCAAGT
>JAZRJO010000133.1:0-3443 GCA_045645825.1 Acetatifactor sp.
TCGATCTCCATCCAGTCAGATACCGCATGACGAGCAGTAGCCTTACCCTTTACGCTTCCGGCCAGATTGATAGCTCCTCCGTACAGCAGAAACTTCTCTGTCAAAGTAGTTTTACCCGCATCCGGGTGGGATATGATCGCAAATGTTCTGCGTCTCTTAATCTCTTGTGTATAATCAGACACTTTTATTTCCTCCGATTTCGTAATCATTCTACGGGCAGCATGCCCTCTGCCTCAAACTGTGGCTCAATCGCAAAATATTGTAACACAGTTGCCCCTATATCTGCAAATGTTTTTCGCGTTCCCAGGTTCTTTGGCGTAATTTTGTCACCATACATTAAAAACGGTGTGTATTCTCTGGTGTGATCTGTGGTCGCTGTATAGCCGGGATCACAGCCATGATCCGCAGTGATCATGAGAATGTCATCGGGCCTAAGCTTCTTAAGGATCAGTGGCAGCTTCTCATCAAAGTAGGTCAGCGCTTTCGCATAGCCGTCAATATCATTGCGGTGTCCATAAAGGGAATCATAATCCACCAGATTAATAAAGCACAACCCTTCAAAGTCCCGATCAAGATACTTAAGTGTCTTCTCGATACCATCTGCATTGCCGGAAGTATAGGTTGACTCTGTGATACCTTTGCCCACAAAAATATCCTTGATCTTCCCCACTGCGATCACATCCTTACCGGCACTCTTAAGCTGATCCAGCATGGTCACAGAAGGTGGCTCTAAAGAGTAATCATGACGCCTGGTGGTTCTGGTATAATTACCCTTCTCCCCAATAAAAGGACGGGCGATCACTCTGCCAACCCCATGCTTGCCCTGAAGCATCTTTCTTGCAATTTCGCAATATTCATAAAGTGTCTCCACCGGTACTACCTCTTCGTGGGCAGCGATCTGAAACACACTGTCTGCAGAGGTATACACGATCAAGTCTCCACTGGCCACATGCTGGTCTCCATAATCCTTGATCACTTCCGTTCCGGAATAAGGCTTATTACACAGCACACCTCGTCCGGTTCTCTTCTGGAACTCTTCGATCACTTCCTCTGGGAATCCTTCCGGATAAGTAGGAAGTGGCTCAGGAGAATAGATGCCTGCTATCTCCCAGTGACCGATAGTGGTATCCTTACCCTTGGAACGCTCTGCCATACGGGCAAAGGCTGCCTTGGGTTTAGCCACTTTTTCTCCCACTGTCACTCCATCGATATGAAAAAGTCCTAAATCTGCCATATGATCCATTTTAAAATAAGGGCTGGAAGAAACGCTTCGCAGTGTGTTCACATCCACATCACCATACAGAGGCGCATCTTCCATACCACCGATTCCAAAACTGTCCAGTACAATCAGAAAAATTCTTCTCATGCTGTCTCGTTCCTTTCGTACCATTCTGTAAACAGGATGGATGGCCATTCGGCCTATCCCTGCCTGCAATAAGGTCAGTATACCATATTTTTACACTATACACAACCAGTTCAGCCAACATCTTCTCTAAGAAATAGGATACCCGCAGCCAATCGTCACTGTACCACTGTACTGATAATGATATTCTGAGGATCAATTTCCGTCTTGCGCTTCACAATATCCTCGATCTGTGCGCTCATAACATCATCTAACTGTGCTTCATTCACTACCACATCCACCATATCTCCGTTGATACTTACCACCACATCATGAAACCCTTTTGCTTGCAGCAAGATCTCAGCAGCAGATTCTTTCTCCGCAATCTGTGTCATCTCCACCATACTGTTGACCGCATCCTGTTTCTGGTCTTCCGACAACCCGGAGCTGTTAATGATCTCCAGCAGCGTCTCTTTATTCCTGGCTCTTGTCTGCTCCTTTAACAGCTTTGCTTCTGACAGTATGGTAACTCCCGTAGCAGAAGTAAACACCGCTTCTCCCGGAATCTCATCTTCCTTTGGCTGCGCCTGTGCCACCTGCATGCCCTGATCCAGATAATCATCCACAATAATATCCACATCAGAATCCAGGCTGGGAATGTCCGTAAGGGATGCATTTAACAGATCCTCGTCAGACAATTCCAATGTACCATCCAGCTGATAGGAATCTTCCAAATTACCTGCTATCAGGTTCTCTGTGATCACACCACCTGAATCTACCGGACTTAATTGACCATCCTCTACCGTCAGATATTCTTCTTCCAGATTGGTCCCCGCAAACTGCAGATATCCTGCTATAGCTATCATAATAGCCAGTGCGGTAATCATAAGTTGATTTTTTTTGAATAAGCTCTTCACCACATTCTCCCTTATTTTTTACTTATGTTACTACTTCATTGTATGTCTCAGCCTATAAATATATGCGCTGTTTTTTTATAAAATTGTAATGCCAAATTACGCAACCTCCCTAAGAGGATTTCATCCGGATCACCTTGATCTTGTGAGCTTCCACATCAAATAACGCCTGAATCGCTTCCGTGATATTCTTATTCACTTCACCGGTTTCTGCCCCCTGGGCTGCCACCAATACCCCTTCTACCTTAGGCGTCAATGTCTTCACTACGTAAGGTTCCCTGTCAGAGCCTTCGCCGTAATAAACTGTGGTCTCACCACTGTCTGTCTGATAAATGGTACGTGTGCCGCCCTCACCGTCACTTTCCGTGGTATTAGACCTTGTCATAGGTCTGTCTTTTTCAACCACCAACTCCTCAGAAGAAGCAAAGGTGATCATTACCTCTACCTTTCCGGCGCCTGCCATCCCCTCCAGTATCTCTTCAAGCCGCTTCTCCAGCGCAACCTCATACTCTGCCAAAGAATCCTGCCCTTCCTCAGAAGTGTTGCCCCCTGCCCCATCATCATCCTTTTGTGAACTGCTGCCACTTTGTCCCCGGTCAAGACTCGTATGACTACTTCCTGTGATACTGCTGATACTTCCGCTACTGCTACCCTCATCACTGCTTTTGGTAGGCAGCGCAATGACCAAAAGCAGGATACCGGACAATATGATAATGATCAGATTATCTCTCTGAAACCACTTTGCCAACCCTTTTTGTTCTTTTAACTGTTTAAGTTTCTCCTTCATAGGCATCTCCTTCCTTTTGCATTTCTCTGCCCACATTTATCTCAATTTGTTGAATCCGGAAATCCTTCATTTCTGCGGTTTCTTCTTCCTTTTCCTGCTCCTTTCTTTCCCTCAAGCCTTCTGTGCCGGATCCCTTAGATGCCTCCCGTAACTTTAGCTGCCTCTCAAGTTCTCTGCTCGCCATACGATCCATAAGATCTTCCACTTCCCCCACATTCGAAAGTGCCTCTTTCCTGCTCTCTTCTATCTGCTGTTGAAACTGCACCACCAGATCCTCCATCTGCTGCCCCTCCCCCAGAAACAGATTCATCACCGGAAAGAAAAGCTGAGCCAGTATCATCACGCTAACCAAAAGCTTCATATATTTTTCATAAGAACCATTGGGTCTGAAATGGATCAG
>JAZRJO010000134.1:0-1849 GCA_045645825.1 Acetatifactor sp.
TCGTTCCCATCACGAAAAATTTGATGGCACCGGTTATCCCGACAGGCTGGCAGGTGATGGAATCTGCCTGGGTGCCAGAATCATTGCTGTGGCGGATGCCTTTGATGCCATGATTTCCAACAGAACATACAGACCGGGCCTTGGATTTGATCGTACCATGCAGCAGATCGAGGCAGGAAGAAATACCCAGTTTGATACCGTTGTGGTAGATGCATTACAGCATCTGATCGGCAGAATGGGACAGGAAGCCTTTGAAAATCGCTTCTGCAGATGAATGGAGAAACATATGAAAGAATACCCTTTAAATAAAGTACAGTACTACACCCGGTTTCGGGATATGATAGAGGATCTGGCAGATAGGTACGGTGAGAGTCCGGCTATCTCCTGGTTTACAAGGAAACAGGAAGAACAGGGTGTGACCTACAGAGAACTGAAGGAAGATGTGCGCAACCTGGCAGAGAAGATGATACAGATGGGTCTTGCAGGCAGGCATCTGGCGGTGGTGGGTGAGAACTGCTATGAGTGGCTGGTGGTATACTTTGCAGCTAATTACTGTGGCAGCGTGGCAGTCTGCATCGATATCGAGCAGCCGGATGAGACCATCCTGCAGATGCTTGCCATGGCAGATGTAAGTGCCATCTTCACGGCACCTGCTTATGTGGAACTCTGCAATAAATATGCGGAGGGCACGAAACAGGGGGAACCGAGAAATCTTGATAACCAAGTGGACCCAAATGGCCACACTGGAAGAATATTCTTGCTTGCCGGCAATTCAGGCAATATCCCAACCGTGAGAAGCCTGATCAAGGAAGGTGCTGTCATCCGGCAGGAAGGCAGGGAGAATCAGGAGATTGACCAAAAGGTAACACCGGAAGATACCGCAGCCATCGTGTTCACTTCGGGCACCACCAATTATTCCAAACCAGTGATGCTCACTCAGCTGGCAATCCTGACCAATGCATCAGATGCCCTGGCCAATGTGAAAATCGGAGACAGAACCTTTACGTCTCTACCTTTTTATCATACTTACGGACTAACCTGCTCCGTGTTGTCCATGTTGATCCCGGGGAGCCACCTGTATATCAACGGTAACCTGAAGACTGTGATGCGTGATATCCAGCTGGCCAGACCCCACACCATGCTGACTGTACCGCTGATGCTGGAGACCATCCACAGTAAGATCTGGTTGGCTGCAGAACAAAACGGCCAAACGGAGGGTCTGAAAAAACTGTTGTGGATCCGTAAAATGCTCTTCAAGCTGGGTTACCGCAAAAGCGGCAAACGCCTGGATATGATCCGGGAAAAAAGCGTGGGTGCTATTAAATTGATCATCTGCGGCGGTGCCCACGTGAGCAGCCGGATCACAGAAGAATTTTACTACATGGGAGTGAACGTCCTTCAAGGATACGGTATCACCGAGTGCGCGCCCCTGGTAAGTGTCAATCGAAACGAGGCAAATAAGTTCGATTCTGTAGGACTTGTGACAGCCAATTGTGAGGTAAAGATCGAGGACGGTGAGATACTGGTTCGTGGTAAAAATGTGATGAAAGGCTACTATAAACTGCCTGAACTTACTGCCGAAGCCATGAAAGGTGAGTGGTTCTGTACCGGCGATGTGGGTGAGATTGACAAAGATGGCTTTCTATATATCACCGGCCGCAAGAAGAACCTGATCGTCTTTAAAAACGGCAAAAAGGTCTCTCCTGAAAAGATGGAAGAAAAGATTAAGAGTATTCCCTTAGTAAAGGATGTGGTGGTATACGGTGCCGCCAGTGGTGTGTCCACTGACGATGTCCAGCTGGTAGCCAGTATCTATCCTCACCGGGAGAGATCGGAAGGTATGACATCT
>JAZRJO010000135.1:0-6712 GCA_045645825.1 Acetatifactor sp.
GATACTGAAGAAAGGACGGTAATCCTTGCTGCATCCAGTGCACTGTTACATATCATATAGGACTGTACCCAGTTGATCAGCTCTCGAACTCCGCAGCTTCCATCGTTGATCAGTGTTTCTTTACAGTGCTCACTGATTTCCTGAACGGCATTCGCCATATCTATAACCATGGATTTGTCCGTACATCCTGTGATCTTCATGACACGCTCTGCCATAGTATCTACATCCGGAGCTTCCATATCAAGGATAAGGTTCATTCTGGAAATAACGGACTGGTTAATATCTCTACATCCGGCATAATTATTATTGGTTGTAATCACAATAACAGTATCCGGATGTCTGTGAATGACTTCGCCCGTCGTGAGGGTTACACTTGCACAGCGGTCCAGTAATGCATTCAGACCGACCAAAACACCTGGATTGGCAATGACGGTAGGTTCCTGTATTTCTATGAGATATCCGTTTCGGATTGCCTGGATCAGAGGGGTTTCCACATAGCGGAATTTCTGACCAGATGCATTGTCGGCAACAAGTGCTTCCGCATCTTTTCGCATAGTTTCAAGAAGCTTGTCATATACTTCTGCATCTGTAATGGACTCATCATATATGCCGGTAAGCTTTTTGTATGCAGAAGGCGGATCCATCTGAACGTCTGTGAGAGAAGGATATTCTTTCTGATAAGGTGATTTCTCCATGGTATCAGGTAACATCTGGCCAAGAAAATCGTAGATCTCCGTATTGGCAGAACAGGTGTAATACATATAGGGAAGTCCAAGACCCGCAGCAACAGCTTTCGCACCTTCTGTTTTACCGGTTCCCGCTGGACCACGCATCATAAAGTTACGCATTGGCTGGATGCCGGAGGAAGTGAGATGAGCGTGCTGACAGATGGTTACGACTTCCGGAGGAATTACATACCAGTCTTCCAGTTTAGGAACCAAAAGAGATTCTTCCGCAGTAAGTTTTCTGGAGGAGAGAGGGTATTTTCCTATAAAATCATTTTTATCAGTTGTTATACTACTACCGGACGAAACGGATCCTTTTAATATCTGGAAGGTTCCAAACAGGACACTGCTTGGAGAATAAGTTCCTTTATTCAATTGCAGTGATGTAAGTTGCTGAAGATTTCCAGTACTTTGAATATTGATAGGGATTCCATCTCCGGATAATGTAGTTGCATTTGTGATACGGCGATACAGATTGTCGCAAAGGATAAAAGCTGCTTTCTCTGCTTCAACCATATCGGAAAAGCCGTCATTCTTGCATCGACCAAGTAAATCATAATTTTCCCGGAATTCATCATCATTAAGTGCAATAGGCATCAGGGCAAAGAATAACGCAGAACCTGTGTTGCCACGCTCTTTTAAAGAGTAGACACGCGGGGTAGAAGTTATATCTTCAAATCTGCCGGCAATGAATTTCCCTGCTTTGATATTGAAAACTACTGCATGGATTTCTCCGGTCCGGCTGATATACTCTGCAATCGTTCTGTCCTTTTGCGTTCCGATGGCACACTGGGAAGCAGTGCCAGGGGTAATTGAAGTATCCATTTCGAGATAAGATAGAATTGCCTGCAGTGCATAGGCGTGCAGGGTGGATTTCTTGGTAGATACAGTGCAGTACTTGGAATAATGGGTTGTGCTTACATTATTGGTAACCTTATCAAAAGGTTCCGGTAAGGGCATTTTCCATGTCCAGGTTGCGAACAAAGGTACATTTGGCATAATCAATTCCTCCTTTCTTAACCAACCCAGGATACGATAAGATGCTTATCGTTAGCCTTGGCACACAGTTCATTTTCTTCTAAGACAGTCACGAGTTCCTTCCAGTATTGCTTTGCAGGGAAAGAATCCAGAGTGGCGATTAACACTTCCTTCTTCTGACGGTTGATAACAATATCCCCGTTTTCTTTGATGGTAAGTTTTCCATGACCACTGGTATTCAGCTCGGTAATATGCTTCTCCAGTATCGGCTGTCCCACAAGATCATACCAAACACGAACATCTACTGGTGTTGGTTCAGAAGTGGATTCATCCGTGGAATCATTTTCTTCCTCTGGTGTGAAAGAGCCGATGGTCATAGGTTCTATACGAATTCTTCCGAAACGGTCAAAGGAGATATCGGCATGGTTATAAGAAGACATATTTTCTACACGAATACGGAAGGTTTTTCCAGTTAGGATATCATGTAGAGATGGCGAATCCGTCCATTGCCATGTGAGATCCGGATAAGCTGATTTGAGCTTGTCACTGATGCGAAGAGCGATATGGACCATCATAGCCTTACTGTCACTATCTGAAACCATAGTGTCTTTTTCTGCCGAAAGAGTTCTGGGTTTTTCAGCAGGGAGTGGTTCTTCATTTTGGGGTTTGGGGGATAATTTGAAAAGTTGGAAGTGTTTTTCTTTTGATGGATTATGTAGGGATTTCTCAACGCTTGTTGTTTTGACCGGTTTCCTGAAGTGCCTATAGATAAGGTAAATAATAGAATAGATAACCCATAAGGAGGCGATTATGACCATGCCTGTCTGGGCAATCTTTCGTGGCAAAAATACTGCCAATAAAAGCAGTGAGATGATCAGGAACTGGATGCTCTTTGTAAATACGGTTCTTTTCATGATTCTGTTGTCCTTTCTGTTGAAATAAAAAAAGAGGAATTACAATGGAGTCATTATCTCCAAATGTAATTCCTCATATGCCGTAGGCTCTTATCTGAAGCCATACGGTAAGCCATTGTTGCCACAATCTTCGGCAGGTGGATAACTACCATCTGATGCAGAAGGATCGCCATCGCCGGATTCATTTTTCGGGCGGTTTGTGGGTGCATAGTTCCAGTTGTAAAGGGTGATTTTGGCTATCCACCCTGGGGAACCGTCTCTTCTTGCAAATTCTACAAGTTCCAGATCACCAACAATCTGGATAAGGCTGCCTTTCTTTACTTTGGCATCCATCATTCTTTGTGCAGCTTCTCCATAAAGGACGCAGCTGTAAAAGTTTGCATGAGTGTCGTCTCCATAGCCTTTGTTTACGGCAAATCCGAACTGGATATACTTGGTGTTTTTTCCGTTCTGACTTGTTTTCAACTCAAGATCTGCGGTGACTCTGCCGATGGTAGAGATAGTTACTGGTGTGCTCATTCTTTTAAGCTCCTTTCGTGATAAATTTGTATCAAAAAAAGTGCCAAAAGAATGCCACTTTAATAAAGGGTTCTTCTGACACTAATTTCAATCTTAAACAACGTGTGCATATATGCGGTATGCATATCCTAACGGAAGCACAAAAATCAATTACAAATACATGATAACACAAGATATAGTATTTGTCAAATGATTTATATACAATATATGGATTTATTGTGCAATATAAAAGTTCACACGCTGTTTCAGATAAAGGTTCGCAACTGCTTTTAAGATGGTGTTTCTTTCCTCGGAGAAAAAGCTGTCCAGTATAATGGATTCGTAGTCTGTATGCTCATCAGAATAAAGGACATCAATTAATTCATCTGTGTTGTGTAACTGTGTCACAGCTTTCTCATTGCACTTGATGAGTTCGGCCGTAGTAAGGGACTGGTATTTAAGCATGGACAGTACCCAGTCCTCTGGCGGCGTTGTCTTTTCCACATGAAATACATCCAGGGCAGTACGGACTGGAACATTTCGATGGAATACTAAGTCAATAAACGTAAGTATTCTTGTAAAAATGCCGTTTGGCAGTATTTCGATATGGAGCCTGCTTAATAAACTGTATAACGCCTCAACTCCATCACTGTTTTTGCCCGAAGCAATTAAGTTGCGTGACAGCATTCTGCTTAAGTAATGGTCAAAACCTCGTTCGTTTGTAATGTGAAGCTCTTGAACTTTTTGGCAGAACATTTCCTTCAGTTCATCATAGCTTGAAATGCGGTAAGAGAGAACGGACCACATAATGAGCTCAAAAGTATCCAGGGAATATTCTCTCTCTCCTGAAACAACAGACGGATAACCATTTCTATTTAGTTTGTAGGTACCGATTGCGGTATACAGTGTAATCATAATAACCTCCGGATTAGGACAGATAGTTAAAATGTCGGTCTGTCCGTGCTTTTTTTACAGCTTTGGTAATCCATGCTGTAATATGGTTTGGCTTTGTGCCAAAATAGCTGGCAATTTCTGCATTGGTATGACCTTGACTTTTTAGATGCAGAGCATATAAGCCCTTTCGGCAAATCCCGTGATAACGGTTTAATGCTTCATCAAAAATCATACAGGTTTCCAACTCTGAATAGGCATTATGGCTTGGACTGGGTAAGGTATCTGCCAGCGTAAGTGGTTCGTCATCGGATGCCGGTGCGTCCAGATATTCCAGCGGATTCTGTATTTTTACAACTTTGCGGCAGTGAGAGATCAGATGATTATTGATCACAACTTTAGCAAAGGTAGCGAAAGAAGCATTGCTTTCAGGATTGTATGTTTGCGCTGCATGGCACAATGCTTCACATCCTACTTGATATAGGTCATCATATCCAAGTCCTTGTATGGTTTCTTGAATCGTTATGTTATAGTGAATTATTTTTTTTACCAGGTACAGGTGCGTTTCAACGAGAAGGCGTCCCTGATCAGTAAGTGGTAGCATAATGGTCACCTCCAATGGATAAGATTTCAGGCAATCTTTATGTGATTGTCCTGAAGTACCTTGCGTGACGCGTCGATCAGACAGTCACAGCGGTAGTGCGAAAAATGACCAATATGAGCTTGTGCAGTAGTTAAACAAAAGGTGTCACACATCCAACGGTAAGCATCCTTTTTGGTTAAGATGCCATTTTTCCAGATAGCGTCAAATACCCGATGGGTTTCCATTCGTTTACGACGTAGTTTTGCATCTGCCAAAGATCCCAGGGGAAGTTTGGTACCGGTATGTACTCCCACGTAAGCATCGCAGTTCGGATAGCCGCTGCAAACATATAAGTATTCATTATCCGCAGCGTTTTTATGAACATAAGACGCTTTGCGAAGAACTGCAGTCCGCCCACAATATTGGCATTTTATGGTTGATTGGGTCTGTTTTCGTTTCATTTGCGATATCCTCCTTTGCGCTTATTTTTGATAATTTAATTGTATAGAAACTTAAAAACGCTTTATATAAGGCGAAGAGAACAACACAGGACAGTTAAGTCAAAAATGGAAATCATTTACAATTCTTTTGTTTCGCAAGTAATTCTGGTATCGGGCAGCATCTGGAGTCGGATACATTGTCAGCAATCCATCCTTGATAGAACTGTAAAAAGCAGCGGATGGAAAGGATGCAGGCACAGTCCGTTTTATCGATGCTGGACCCTAAAAAGAGTTCCAAATCTGTAACCAAAACCAGTATTGGCTTGCAGTTGGTGTCGGGGATAAATAAAAAGTCCCCGCAATGCTCGTGGGAGCAATGCGGGTGACAGTTTACATAGAAGGCGTTTCGGTAATTACCTTCCGTTGCCTGAAAGAAGCTGGCAATGGTATGGTAGCTTGTGTGTAAAGTTGAATCCATAGTGATACCAGCCTTTTCATTAGAACAGGCTCTGGATTCTCTGAGTAACGCCGGGAATTACAGTGTTGTTAAAGATTGCTGTAAGGGCTGCCAGAACCAGAGAGCCGAGAACCACTGCGATGATGATTTTTACCGCATCGGAAATATAAAAATCACCGGTTTCATCGGTAAATGTTTTGCAAAGCTTTTGCTTGCAGGTATAAAGTTTGTTTTTGAGATGTTTCATTTTTGTTTGTTCCTTTCTTTAATTTTTTAAAATAGCACTCCCACAGATTCGATAACCTGTACGGAGAGAACTACCACATAAATGAGTAAGATGCATAAGAGCATCAGCATGGAATATTTCTGCATCTGCTTGGGACGTTTTTGTGCTTCCTTGCGAAGCATGCTTTGTTCCACCTGACGCATATCAAAGACCAGCATCTTAAAATACATCTGCTGGTCATCTCCACGAAGGGTTCCGATCAACCCGCGGATGATGTCTGAGAGCATATTGCTGCCAACCCGGTTCTGGAATCGTAGAAGAGCACTTTCGTAATTACCGGTTCGCATGTCAGCTATGGTGGTATCCAGTTCCTGACTCAAGTAGGGACCGGCAATCCGTCTGTAGGACACCAGCATTTTCAATACATCACGGTCGAGCGTAAGACTCTGTTGTAAACTGGTAGCAAAGCGGGGGAGTTCCCGTTCAATCAGTTTCTTCTTTTTGGTTACGGTATCAAATGCCTTCTGATACATGGCAAACCAGACCAAAATGGAGAGCGCCATGATCATGAATCCGGTAAGTGGGACCAACAGGCAGAAAAAAAGCCCTGCGAAAAAAGTAAGCAGGGCAGAAAGCAGGGCCTTCATGGTATAGGTTTCCGGCGTCATGTCAATTCCGGCAATGGATAAAGTAAGGGCCAATTTTTCTCTTTTGACATTATCCAGATGAAGCAAAGGGCTGAGTGCATTTGCAGCCTTGTCGAGATACACATGGAAGAGATTCTGGTTCCCGGAGTCATGTTTTCTGGTCCCATTGAGCATGATCCGGGATGCCCGTACAGTAGGAATGTCTTTAAAGGCACATATCAGGTTATAAAAGGCGACTCCTGTGCAGGCCGCAGCGATCAAAATCAACAAATAAAGCATAATGGCCTCCTTCAAATGGTGTATTCCATAGGTCGGCTGATCTTCATGATCCGAGTTATGGAAAAGAGTATAAT
>JAZRJO010000136.1:0-8071 GCA_045645825.1 Acetatifactor sp.
CGCGGCGTGAAGATCGACGCTGTTTATTTCCACGCTCCGCCATACACCAGTGAGCGTGCCAAGCAGAAGGTAGTAGATCTGGCCCGTCTGGTATCCCGTTATACCGGCCCTATTAATTTGCACGTGATCAATTTCACCGACATCCAGCTCTACATTTATGAGAAGTGCCCTCATGAGGAGCTGACCATTATTATGCGCCGTTATATGATGCGTATTGCTGAGCATATTGCCAAGGAATCCGATTGTCTGGGGCTGATCACAGGAGAAAGCATCGGTCAGGTGGCTTCTCAGACCATGGCGTCCTTAGCAGCGACCAATGAAGTCTGCGAGCTTCCGGTATACCGGCCCTTGATCGGTTTTGACAAACAGGAAATTGTAGAAGTTTCTGAGAAAATCGGCACCTACGAGACCTCTATCCAGCCATTCGAGGACTGCTGCACCATCTTTGTGGCCAAGCATCCGGTGACGAAGCCTAACATTAATGTTATCAGGCGCCATGAACAAAATTTGGACGAGAAGATTGAGCAATTGGTGCAAAATGCACTTGAGACCGATGAGGTCATCCTTGTTGAGTAAGTGAAGAACGCCTCAGGAAAATCCTAAGGCGTTCATAGTTATTTTGATTAGATCATGTAAGGCTTCAGAACATCCAATACTTCTTCGGTGTTGCCTTCTGCATGAATGTTCAGGTCGATGGGTTTGGAAAGATCCAGTGAGAAGATGCCCATAATGGACTTGGCATCGATCACGTATCTGCCGGATACTAAATCAAAATCATAATCGAACTTGGTAATATCATTAACGAAGGATTTTACCTTGTCAATTGAATTTAAAGAAATCTGAACGGTCTTCATTGTACGTTACCTCCTATCTGTTTATCATACCTTCTGATAACATATTAAATGGTAGGCTTGGAAATGTCAATGAGTAAAGGATACAAAAAAAGTGGAGTTTTAATATGAAAAATATAGCATTACACAACTTGGGCTGTAAAGTAAATTCTTACGAAATTGATGTGATGCAACAAATGTTACAAGAAAAAGGTTACAATATTGTGCCTTTTGACACAGTGGCAGACATTTATATCGTGAATACTTGTACAGTGACCAATATGGCTGACAGGAAGAGTAGACAAATGTTGCATCGCGCCAAAGCTATGAATCCGGATGCTGTTGTTGTGGCAGTGGGTTGTTATGTGCAGACCGGCAAAGAGAAAGCATTGCAGGATGAAAGTATAGACCTTGCCATCGGTAATAACAGGAAGAAGGATCTGCTCCCGATTCTGGAGACCTTTTTGGCAGAGAGGGAGGCCCGGGCCGCTGAACAAGACAAGACCCTTAGCAATACCACCATCATTGATGTGAATAGTGCCTGCGATTATGAAGAGATGACGCTGAAGCGGACGGCTGAGCATACCAGAGCATATATAAAGATTCAGGATGGATGTAATCAGTTTTGCTCTTATTGCATCATTCCTTATGCAAGAGGAAGAGTGCGAAGCAGGAAGGCAGAGGATATTGTCCGGGAGATCAAAGGCCTGGTGGCAGCCGGTTATCAGGAAGTGGTTTTGACAGGCATACACATCAGCTCCTATGGTATCGACCTTCAGGATGAGGCATTTGAGCAGGGACACAGTATAGAATCTATAAGAGAAGAAGGCAGACATGATTATCGCGGCAAGAGCAAGCTGATCGATCTGGTTGAACGAATTCATGACATAGAAGGTTTGCGCCGGATTCGTCTGGGTTCTTTAGAGCCTCGTATTGTGACAACAGAGAATGCTGTCAGGCTTGCGGCCATGAAGAAAGTATGTCCTCACTTTCATTTGTCTCTGCAAAGCGGTTGTGATGAAACCCTGAAGCGGATGAATAGACATTACACTGCCGGGGAATACTATGAGAGTGTGAAGAATTTGCGTGCTGTTTATGATCATCCGGCGATCACCACGGACGTGATTGTGGGTTTCCCGGGAGAGACTGAAGGCGAATTTGCTAAGACAGTGGCTTTCCTTGAAAAAGTAGGATTTTATGAGATGCATATTTTCAAATTCTCCAAGCGTCAGGGAACTAGAGCGGCAGAGATGAAGGAACAGGTGCCGGAAAATGTGAAGACGATTCGCAGCAATCAGCTGTTGGCATTGGAAAAAGAACAGTCGAAGAATTTCAGGAGCCGCTACATAGGGGAAGAGACTGAAGTGCTGTTCGAAGAGACCAAAGAGATAAATGGAAGACTTTACTGGGTAGGGCATACGGCTGATTATGTCAAAGTTGCCTTAAACACAGATGAGAATGTGGCAAATTGCATGAAAAAGGTCTTTGTGACAGAATTTCTCACAGATGAAATCCTAAAATGCTGTAGTTTGGATGGAAATTAGATTGAAATTTCTTTCAAGATAGGGTAAGATAGGAGTAGAAGAAACGACCGTACAGAAAGATGTGAGGAAACTATGCAAAATTTGGAGAACACACAATACTTCAGAGTAGAGACAGAGCAGGAATCAGTTGTAAAAGTGATACTGTCTACTGTATATGAAGCATTGACAGAGAAGGGTTATAACCCGGTGAATCAGATTGTGGGCTATATTATGAGCGGTGATCCTACCTATATCACCAGCCATAAGGGTGCCAGAAGTCTGATCATGAAGGTAGAACGTGATGAACTGGTAGAGGAACTTCTGACGGAGTACATTAAGAAGAATGACTGGAAGTAAGGAGGAGATCCATGCGTATCATGGGTTTGGATTTTGGGTCTAAGACAGTAGGGGTGGCGATCAGCGATGCCTTACTTTTGACTGCCCAGGGAATAGAGATCATCCGCCGCAAGGAGGAGAATAAGCTGCGACAGACGCTTGCCAGGATTGAAGAACTGATCGTGGAATACGAAGTGCAAGAGATCGTGCTGGGACTTCCCAAGCATATGAATGCCACAGAAGGAGTTCGCGTAGAACTGACCCACGAATTTAAGGAGAAGCTGGAGAGGAGAACGGGATTGCCCGTGACTTTCTGGGATGAGAGACTGACTACGGTTGCAGCAGACAAGATCATGATGGAAGCAGGCATCCGCAGGGAGCATAGAAAGGAACATGTGGACAGGATCGCTGCATGTTTGATATTGCAGGGATATCTGGACAGGCGGAACATGAGAAAGGAAGATACCGTTGGAGAAGATAACGTTTAGGCCGGATGGAGAAGCACCGGTAGAATTTTATGTATTAGAACAGACCAGAATCGGCGGATTTAATTATATTCTGGTAACAGACTGTGAGGAAGGCGATGGTGAAGCACTGATCCTGAAGGATATGTCTCAGGATGGCGAGGAGGAAAGTGTTTTTACCATTGTGTCTGATGATGAAGAATTAGAAGCGGTAGCCGGTGTGTTTGAGAACATGCTGGAAGATGTAGATCTGGTATAGTTGGAGGTAAATTTGATTGAAGAAAAAAATATATAACAGTGATTCCAAACTGAAGATTATTCCTTTAGGGGGACTGGAACAGATTGGAATGAACATTACTGCCTTCGAGTATGAGGACAGTATTATTGTGGTGGACTGCGGATTGTCTTTCCCGGCAGATGATATGCTGGGAATCGATCTGGTGATCCCGGATACCACTTACCTGGAAAATCATATTGATAAAGTGAAGGGTTTTGTGATCACTCACGGTCATGAAGACCATATCGGAGCCCTTCCCTATGTACTGCGCAAGATCAATGTCCCTGTGTACGCAACCAGACTTACCATGGGCATTATTGAGAATAAATTAAAAGAGCATAACTTGATGAGTACAACGAAACGCAAGGTGATGAAGTTCGGTCAGTCCGTGAACCTTGGACAGTTTCGTGTGGAGTATATCAAAACAAACCACAGCATCGTGGATGCTGCAGCGCTGGCAATTTATTCGCCGGCAGGTGTGGTAGTGCACACCGGTGATTTTAAGGTGGATGATACACCTGTATATGGAGATGCCATCGATTTACAGCGTTTTGCAGAACTGGGCAAAAAAGGTGTTCTGGCTCTCATGTGTGACTCTACCAATGCAGAGAGACCGGGCTTTACACAGTCAGAGAAGACTGTAGGCAAAACCTTTGACAGTTTATTTGCAGAGCATAAGAATACGAGAATCTTTGTTGCTACCTTTGCTTCTAATGTGGACAGGGTACAGCAGATCATCAATACAGCTTATAAATTTGGCCGTAAAGTGGCTGTAGAAGGCCGCAGCATGGTAAATGTTCTGGAGACAGCCATGCATCTGGAGTGTATCAATGTGCCGGAAAACACACTGGTAGATTTAGATCAGTTGAAGAACTTCCCCCCCGATAAACAGGTGATCATTACCACAGGCAGTCAGGGTGAAAGTATGGCGGCGCTGAGCCGTATGGCCAACAATATGCACCGCAAGATTACCATTGGGGCAGGAGATACCGTTATCTTTTCTTCCAGTCCCATCCCGGGCAATGAGAAGCCGGTTACCAAGATCATCAATGAATTACTTCGCAAGGGTGCTGATGTTATCTTCCAGGATGCCCATGTGTCGGGCCATGCATGCCAGGAGGAGATTAAGTTGATCTATACCCTGGTGCATCCCCAATATGCCATTCCGGTTCACGGTGAGTATAAGCATCTGAAAGCCCAGGCCAAGATTGCCAACAGCCTGGGGATTGACAAAGAGAATATCTTTATGCTGTCCTCCGGTGAAGTGCTTGAGTTGGATGAGCAAAGTGCAGAAGTGACCGGAAGAGTGCCTGTAGGATCCATTCTGGTAGACGGACTGGGTGTGGGCGATGTAGGAAACGTGGTGCTTCGTGACAGACAGCATCTGGCGGAGGATGGAATCGTCATTGTTGTTATGAGCCTTGAACGTGCCAGCGGAGAGCTTTTGGCGGGACCTGATATCGTGTCCAGAGGATTCGTATATGTGAGAGAATCCGATGAATTGATGGACGAAGCCCGTTATGTAGTGGATGTAGCGATTCAGGCATGCTTAGACAAAGGGATCACAGATTGGGGCAAATTAAAAGCGACTACCAAGGATGTGCTCAGTGATCTGATCTGGAAGAAGACCAAGAGACGCCCTATGATATTGCCTATTATCATGGAAGTTTAAGAATAATTTACTTGCAAAATATGTGGAGTGACGTTACAATATGAGAAACATGGAAGATGCGGTGTTGGGGTTTATTGGGGCGATTAAAGACTCAGAGGAGTATAGGGATTATACTCGGGAGAAGGAAAAGGTAAAGCAGTTTCCGGAGTTGAAGGAGCAGATTGATGAATACCGGCGGCGCAACTATGTGATGCAGAATAGCAATGATACTGTTTTTGAGAATATTGAAGAGTTTGAGAAGGAGTATGCTGACTTGTGGGAAAAGCCGTTGGCAGGGGATTTTCTTGCAGCGGAGCTGGCATTCTGCAGGATGATGCAGAAAGTAAGCTTAAGAGTCACTGAAAGTCTGGACTTTGAGTGATTTTGGGAAGGATGAGATTTTATGGAAACGAATCATATTGTGAGTGCGGTGTTTGGCACAATATTGAAGATTATATTCGCCATGGTGATAGTTGCGTTTGTCTTCAGGGGGGCCATGGCCGGGTATGAATTTGGATATCGTGTATTTAAGCAACAGCCTGTGGCTTTGGGGGAAGGGCGGACGGTTACGGTGAAGGTGACGGAAGATATGACGCCCAAGCAGATGGGAGAGTTATTCAAGAAGAATGGTCTGGTAAATGATACCACATTGTTTTTGGCCCAATATTATCTGTCAGAGTTTCGTGAAAATGTGAAGCCCGGGACTTATGAGCTGAGCACTTCCATGACTGTGGAAGAGATGATGGAGATTATGGCCACGCACACCGAAGAGGAGGATGGTGAATCCAAATGATCATGGACGAGAGAATGGTTTCCTTTATCAATTCTTTTGATAAAGGAAATCCTCCTTATTTAAACGAACTGGAGAAGTATGCCAGAGAGACCGATGTGCCCATCATCCGTACCCAGATGCAGGGCTTACTGAAGTTTCTTCTGGCTTTTTTGAAGCCCCACAATATTCTGGAGGTTGGCACGGCCATTGGCTTTTCGGCTCTTTTGATGAGCGAATATGCTCCGGAGGATTGTCATATCACTACTATAGAAAAGTATGAAAAGAGAATTCCTCTTGCAAGAGAGAATTTTGCCAAAGCCGGAAAGGCTGGTAAGATCACACTTCTGGAGGGAGATGCTGCAGAGGTGTTGAAAGAATTAGAAGGTAGTTACGATTTAATCTTCATGGATGCGGCTAAGGGGCAGTATCTGCATTTTCTGCCGGATATTCTGCGGCTGCTGAGGCCCGGCGGGTTGCTGGTCAGTGACAATGTGCTGCAGGATGGTGATATTATAGAGTCCCGTTTTGCCGTGACCAGGAGAAATCGGACCATTCATGCCAGAATGCGGGAATATCTGTACGAGCTGACCCATCACCCGGCTTTGGAGACCTGCATTCTTCCGGTAGGAGACGGGGCCACACTAAGCGTGAAATTGGATCAGATTGAAGGAGAAGTACAATGAGAGAACGCAGGAAGCCGGAGCTTTTGATTCCGGCAAGCAGTCTGGAAGTGTTGAAGACAGCAGTCATTTTTGGTGCTGATGCAGTATATATCGGCGGTGAAGCCTTCGGGCTTCGGGCCAAAGCCAAGAACTTTACACCAGAGGAAATGGCGAAGGGCATTGCCTTTGCCCATGAGCATGGAGTAAAAGTGTATGTAACAGCCAATATTCTGGCCCATAACGGTGATCTGGATGGCGCAAAAGTATATTTTGAAGAGTTGAAAAACATGAAGCCGGATGCCCCGGATGCATTGATCATTTCTGATCCGGGTATGTTTATGATCGCCAAAGAAGTATGGCCCGAAGCGGAGATTCACATTTCCACCCAGGCCAACAATACCAATTATCAGACTTATCAGTTCTGGTGGCAGCAGGGGGCCAAGAGAGTGGTGTCTGCAAGAGAGCTTTCGCTGGAAGAAATACGGCAGATCCGAGAACGTATTCCGGAAGAGATGGAGATCGAAAGCTTCGTCCATGGTGCCATGTGCATCTCTTATTCCGGGCGTTGCCTTTTGAGCAATTATTTTACAGGAAGAGATGCCAATCAGGGAGCGTGTACCCATCCTTGTCGCTGGAAATATGCTGTGGTAGAAGAGAAGAGACCCGGCGAGTACCTGCCTGTTTATGAAAATGAGCGTGGGACCTATATTTTTAATTCTAAAGATCTATGCATGATTGAGTATATCCCCGAGCTTGTGGAAGCCGGGATTGACAGCCTGAAGATAGAAGGGCGTATGAAGACAGCACTCTATGTGGCCACTGTGGCGAGGACCTATCGAAAGGCCATTGATGATTACTTTACTTCAGAAGAGACTTACCGCTCCAATATGGACTGGTATAGGGCGGAGATAGCCAAATGCACCTATCGCCAATTTACTACGGGCTTTTATTTTGGCAAGACCGATGAAAATACGCAGATTTATGACAACAATACTTATGTAAACGAATATATCTATCTGGGCATTGTGGAAGAGGTAAGAGATGCAGATGGTCTGGTGCGCATTGAACAGCGCAACAAATTCTCTGTAGGGGATACCATCGAGATCATGAAGCCGGATGGCAACAATCAGCCTGTGAAAGTGCTTGGCATGTTCAATAAAGATATGGAGCCGGTGGAAAGCTGTCCCCATTCCAAGCAGGTAATCTGGCTGAAACTGTCAGATGTACCGGAGAGATATGATTTGCTGAGAGTAGAAAACATGAAGGAAAATAATTAACCAAAAGAGAAAAGAAGGAGCCGGGAAAGGAAGTAAGAACATGAATGAGAATATTAAGGTAGAGGAACTCTTTGCCAGTAAAGCATTTACCCTGGGTAGAATGAGAGAGAGACTGCCCAAGGGAGTCTATAAAGAAGTCGTAAGAGTCATGGATCAGGGCGGTGAACTGTCCCTGGCAACCGCAGATGTGGTGGCTAAGGCCATGAAAGATTGGGCAGTGGAAAACGGTGCCACCCATTACACCCACTGGTTCCAGCCCCTGACCGGTATCACAGCTGA
>JAZRJO010000137.1:0-6251 GCA_045645825.1 Acetatifactor sp.
CCAGGTCTTGGCACCAAACATATCATCCTCTCCCACCATATCAAAAAGATCCTTCAAAGGTCCCTGTCCTTCCTTGGTTCCCACGATACTGGCACTGTTTATAATGTATACCGGCTCTCCAAAACGGATACTGGCTTTTCCCACTTGCTCATTCATCCCTTGCTCTCCTTTTCAAATACTTTTTTTGTTAGCATCCCCCTTGAAAAGAAAAATATGCAATGAATTGTCTGAAAAACAAAAGCCTCGCCCTTCCGGCTGTCATACCGGACAGCAACGGATCGCGAGACCTTTCTTACATTTATTCACTTGGCTCTTCCACTACATAAATATAACTTGTCACCACATAAAGTACTTTCCCGTCATATTCCACTCTCGACCAGCCTGACGCATCATCATATCCGGTTCTGTGGATATTCTTACCATAGGGCAGAAGATAGTATACTGTATCATCTCCCTGATTGGTACTGGGCTCCAAACGAAGATTTACCTCCATCTTGGGCGAAACCATATCGTCACATGGTGTAAAAGTTATGATCCTGCCGGCAGCGGTGGTGACCGTATTGGCATCGGAAGCATTCTGGCCGGAAGCATCCGGCTTTGCTGTCAGATCTGTGGTGAGCAGCCTTCCGGAAGCATAGACAACAGCGCCATTATACTCCAGCTTGGACCAGCCTGTGGTCTCATTGATACCGGTTCGCTTGGCAGTCTCACCATTCTTAAGCTGTGCCACGATAGTATCCTCACCGATGGTGCTGGGTTCAGAACGCAAATTGGTCACATCCTTGGCAGTCACAATCTCCTCCACATCTCGGAAAGTCATAGTGATTCCCTGACTCTGGTCGGGAACCTGCTCCTCACTTTTTGAACTTGCAGCCACTTCACTGTCGCCAGGCACTTCAGAACTGATAGTTCCTTTGCTGCCACCCTCTGCTTCAGAACTTGCAGAACCTGCGGTTTCTTCGCTGTCACCCGGCTTGGTGGATACCGTGGCCTCTTCCTCCATTTGTACAGGCAACGTCTCACGGGTAGCTTTCCCGGGAATCGCCTGATTCACCAGCGTATCTGCCGCCATGGTAACATTTTGACCGGAAGGCCCTGTGGGCTTCTTCTGGTGCAACAACTGCCAAAGCAGTACACACAATACGATAATGACCACTACAAGCACAGCCCCGCCTATGACCATAGGCAGACTGACTGTACTCTCCTCTTCCTTCAGATAACCGTAATCCTCTTCCTCAGCTTTTTTATGTGTTTTCATAAAAACTCCTTATGGTCTATGCCTCATACTTAGCCGCCTGAGACGAAATCAGCTCCATATCCTCAAAATAATTGATCCTCATGGCACTCTTCACCTCAGAAAGTGTCTGGGCTGCCTCTTCTCTGGCTACCTCACTGCCCTTCTTTAGTATCTCATAAACCGCAGGAATGTCCTTCTCCAGTTCTTTACGGCGGTTACGGATGGGCTCCAATGTCTCCTGCATTACATTATTCAGGAACTTCTTCACCTTCACATCCCCTAAGCCCCCTCTGGTATAATGCCCTTTCAGTTCGTCCAGATTCGCATAATCAGGCAGATATCTCTCAAAATGCTCCTCCTTACAGAAAGCATCCAGATACGTAAACACCGTATTCCCTTCCAGATGTCCGGGATCGCTGACCAAAAGATGCAGCGGATCAGTGTACATACTCATGATCTTGGTGCGCACCTCATCTGCTGTGTCTGCCAAATAGATACAGTTGCCCAGAGACTTACTCATCTTGGCCTTACCATCGATACCGGGCAGTCTCTGACAAGCCTCATTCTCAGGAAGCAGGGCCTTGGGTTCCACCAAAACCGGCGCATATACACTATTAAACTTGTGCACGATCTCTCTGGTCTGCTCGATCATGGGCAGTTGGTCTCCCCCAACCGGCACAGTGGTAGCTTTAAAAGCAGTGATATCAGCTGCCTGACTGATGGGGTACGTAAAGAAGCCCACCGGAATGCTAGCCTCAAAATTACGCATCTGAATCTCACTCTTCACAGTGGGATTCCTCTGCAGTCTGGCCACTGTCACCAGATCCATGTAATAAAAAGTCAACTCACACAGCTCAGAAATCTGAGACTGGATAAATAAAGTAGACTTGGCAGGATCCAGCCCGCAGGACATATAGTCCAGAGCCACCTCAATAATATTCTGACGCACCTTCTCCGGATTCTCAATATTATCCGTCAGTGCCTGCGCATCCGCGATCATGATAAAAGTCTTCTTATATTCACCGGAATTCTGCAGCTCCACACGTCTGCGAAGACTCCCCACATAGTGGCCTACATGCAGCCTGCCTGTGGGTCTGTCACCGGTTAAAATAATCTTGTCCATTTCTTTTTCCTCCCAAAAAATGTTCTCTTCTTATTATCATACCATTTTTTTGAAATATAGCAAATACTTTTTATTAAATGATTATAAAAAAACTCACATTTCATTGCAGTTCTTACATTTTTGTACTAAAATAGATACAGAATAAATACAAATTTTATGAAAGCGAGGTATTTATGCGAAACATTATAAGTTTAAACGACAACTGGTACTTTACCAAAGAAAGCATCGGCACACCTGCTGCCCTGACCGCTGACATTCTGGCTACATGGGACAAGGTGTCCCTTCCTCACACCTGGAACGGTGTGGACGGCCAGGATGGCAAGGGTGATTACTTTAAAGGAGCCTGCTGGTATGCCAAGTATTTCTCCGCTCCCAAGGAAGTGGAAGGCACCCGCATCTTCGTGGAAGTGCTGGCTGCAGCCATGTCCGGCAGAGTCTATGTAAACGGCAAAGAGGTGGGTTATCATGAGGGCGGCTACTCTTCCTTTGCACTGGATATCACAGATGTGGTAACTGACAGCGTCAACCTGCTTGTCATCTGTGTGGACAACACCGATAGGACTCACATTTATCCTCAAATGGCTGACTTCACCTTCTATGGCGGCCTCTACCGCGGCGTGAACCTGATCACCGTGCCTGCCACACATTTTGATCTGGAATACTACGGTGCCCCAGGCCTTTCCATCACCGCCACTCCACAGGGAGAAGGCGCAGTGATCAAGCTGCAAAGTTTTATCAAGAACGGCGATGAGAATTATACCGTAAAATACGATATCACTGACGAATACGGCGATACCGTAGCAGAAATATGGCGTCCTTCCACCAATCCCGATGTAGAAGTGACCTTGCCCGAAGCGCATCTGTGGCAGGGTGTGGAGGATCCTTACCTGTATACCTGTACTGCCACTTTGGTACGCCGCAATGAGACCGTGGACGAGGTAAGCAGCCGTTTCGGCATCCGCTCTTTCCACGTAGATCCTGAGAAAGGCTTTTTCTTAAACGGTAAGCCCATGATGCTTCGCGGTGTGTCCCGTCATCAGGACAGACTATATCAGGGTAGTGCTCTGACACGCTCTGAGCATTACGAAGATGCCCACCTGATCTACGAATTGGGTGCCAACACCGTCCGTCTGGCACACTACCAGCACAGTCAGGATTTCTATGATGCCTGTGATGAGTACGGTTTTATCGTCTGGGCAGAGATTCCTTATATCAGTAACCAGAGCGACGATCCCCTGGCACATGAAAACTGCCGCGAACAGATGAAAGACCTGATCTATCAGAACTACAACCACCCTTCCATCTGCTTCTGGGGTCTGTCCAATGAGATCACCATCTCCGGTGAAAAACCCGGCCTGGTAGAGAACCACAAGGACCTGAATGAACTGGTTAAGAGCATCGACCCTACCCGTCTGACCACCATTGCCCATGTAAGCATGCTTCCCATTGACAGCGCCCTCCACGGCATCACCGATGTGGAAAGCTACAACCACTACTTTGGATGGTACGGCGGTACCTATGACAATAACGAAAAATGGCTGGATCACTTCCATGCCACCTACCCTAACATCTGCATCGGTCTGTCCGAATACGGCGCGGAAGGCATCATCACCTATCAGCCGGACGAGCCCAAATGCCGCGATTATTCCGAAGCCTATCAGGCAGAATATCACGAGCACATGGTCAAGATCCTCATGGAGCGCCCCTATATCTGGAGCACCCATGTATGGAACATGTTTGACTTTGGCTGTGCAGCCAGAGATGAAGGCGGCGTAGCGGGACGCAACAACAAGGGTCTGGTTACCATTGACCGCAAGATCAAGAAAGATGCCTACTTTATCTACAAAGCATACTGGAGCGAGGATCCCTTCGTATATATCACTGGCAGACGCTACGCCCAGAGAGTAGCCGATACCACTACCATCAAGGTATATTCCAACCAGCCTACCGTCTCCCTCTACGCAGACGGCAAGCTGCTTCAGACATTGAACGGCGACAAGATCTTCGTGTTTGAGAATGTGCCTCTGAAGGATGGCTTTACTTCCATTACCGCGAAAGCACCTGTAGACGCTGACGATGAGGCCCCGGAATATATCCCGGCAGATACCGTGGTATTTGAGAAGGTAGCTGAGAAACCGGCTATCTACACCCTGGCAGAAGAGACCGATGACGATTCCCAGGGTGCTGCCAACTGGTTTGACCAGGCTGCTGCCGAAGCTGCCAATGCACCTGCCGAAATGCAGTTCCCGGAAGGGTACTTCTCTATACGCGACAAGATCAAGGATATTATCAAAAATGAGGAAGCATATGAAGTACTGGCCAATGCCCTGCACTCCATGTCCGGCATGAAACTGAAAAAAGGCATGCTTATGATGGTGGGTGACAAGACACTGGAAGGACTGGCATCCATGGCTGTGGGCATGGGCGGCGATAAGGCTAAAAACATTCCGGCCAACGCGATGCACATCATTAATGCGCAGTTGAATAAGATCAAGAAATAAAGTTATCAAAAAACTTATAACAAAAGCGACATTTGTGTTGTTTGTCCAAACACAGATGTCGCTTTTAACCTTATTTGTTCTCTGTTAAGTCCTCGAGAACTATATCACTCAAATCCTCCATCACAATTTCCTCAATTTCTTCTGCAATGCTTCTCGCCTTGCCCTTAGAAAGTCCAGCCCCAGTCCCTACCATCAACAGTTCTGCAATCCCGGGATTCTTTCCATTACCATCAACACAGGTAGCATGTTCCCCTCCAATAGAATCACTGTAAGTAAGATCATACACCGGTGTCAGCTTCCATCTTTTCTCACTTTCATCATACAAAAAAGAAAAATTTCTAGAATGATCATCTCTATTGTGAGCATAGACATTAAAGCACATGCGCCTATACATCTCTTCAATCTGTCTGCTGTCTCTGGTAACGAGGTGTGTCAACTTCATTAAATCGTGATAATCCAGATTGGGTATTCTGTGAGAAGTCTCCAGGAGTCCGCTCACTGTAACCATATGCACTTTGCCGGCATCCGTTCTATCGAATCGTTTGACTCCAAAATAACCTTTACTCTGTGCCGATGGGAACAGCCTTACCTGCGGCACCGTAATTCCACACTTTTTTGCACAATTCATATAGCGATATTCTTCTTCCCCTATGGTTTTCTTATCAAAAGAAGAAGGAAACTTCACAATCCACGGCTCATGATCCACCAGAATCAATACCTTGGGTCTGGCACCACCTGAAGAACCACCCAAACGAAACAATGTGTCCAAATCCTCGCTGTCCTGCTCCCGCAAAATCTGCCGGCATGCTTGCGACAATTCATCAAAATCCAACCTCTGCGCTTCATCAAAATGCATCCATTCCGGATAATATTCCAAAGCGCCCATACCACCGCTTCCCACAATCCCCAATCGCTGAATAGGACGAACCAAAGCCGGTGCAATTCTACTTACAAGCAACATCCGATCAACCAGCAAGCGCCCCCAACCGTCCGGAAGGCTGTCTGCAAACACACCAAAAAGACCTTCCAACACATCCTTCTTCGGAATAAATACGCGATTATCCAGTGGGAGACTAAAAGGACTTATGGAAAATCCTTCTGCAAGCCATTCCCTGTCGTACTGAAAAGCTCCCTTGCCGTCTTTTGTCTCTGCCAGAATCCCCACTGTCCTGCCATGATATTTCACTTCCAATTTTTTAATTTCTTTCATCTATGACCTCCTGAATGGAATGATACTCCTTTCTGGTAAAAAGTGCAGCAAATGTATCCAGTTCATCTAACACATCAGCAATCTTCAGGAGCGAAACAAAAGAAATCTCTCCGGTTTGTTCAAAACGCTTTAAAGAAGCCAAACTGACTCCTGCTCTGGCACTTAACTCAGCTTGTGTCA
>JAZRJO010000138.1:0-4762 GCA_045645825.1 Acetatifactor sp.
ATTCTGGTAAATCTGTAAATATACGTAGCGATGACTGCCAAAACAGCCATAATCACAATCAACACAGCAGGCTCACGGAACGCCGCCATCCAGGTGCCGCTAATAGACATGGTAATAAACTGTCCGCCACCCAATTTCTGAACGATCAATATGTTTGCGCCGTAAATAATAAACTGTAGAAAAAGAGACGTAACAATGGACGGCATCTTTAAAATTACTGCGACTGCACCGTTTATCAATCCGCATAATACAGAAATAGCCAAGCTGATTAAAACACCAAGCCAGATATTTCCCACCCAACGGTTGGACAGCATGATCAACAGTGAATACATCGACAATTGGGCGCCGATACTGATGTCCATATATCCGAGAGAATATACAAATACAGCTCCCATTGACATCAGCGCATACACCGTAATGTGCTTTACAATGCTCTTAAACGGGCCGGGGCTCCAGATACTGATACCAGTCACCAGAGGTGGGAGCAAGCTGAAGATAACTAAGCAAAGGACAACACCACTGTACGCGGCCAAAGCAAATGCGTTTTTCTGTATCCAGCCCTTTGATAACAATTTCGTATGTTGGCTTCCCATGGCAGCCTCCTAAATCATATACTCGATAATGTCAGTCTCCTTAAGATCCGGAGATCTCAAGAACTCCTTTTGTACTGCGAAGTCCCTCATGATGACCAGACGGTCTGACATTCCGATCAATTCTGTCAATTCCTCACTGATAATAAGTATGGCCTTGCCCTGTCTTTTCATTTCAGCAATAATTTGGTACATTGCTTGCTTTACACCAATATCAACGCCACGAGTAGGGCAGTCCATAATTAGTACATCACTGTTTTTTGCAGTCCACTTAGCGAAAGACACCTTTTGTTTATTTCCGCCGCTAAGGGTGTTAACCCACTGCTTTTCACTGGCACATTTGATCCGATACTCCTGAACCTCATTCGTTGCCATTCTTTTCTCTGCTTTGGGGCTAACAAAGGTTCCCTTTTCCAAATCTTTTAAGGATGGGAACGTAATATTCTCGCCAATAGCACCTTGGAGAATCAGCGCTTCTTGATCTCTATTTTTTGAGATATAGCCAATGCCCTCTCGCACCGCTACCACGCTGTTTTTAATGTTCACGCCATTTCGCATTACTGTGCCGGATTCGATCTTCTCAATACCAAAGGCGATACGACCAATTTCATGCATACCGCAATTGGACAGGCCTCCAAAACCGACAATCTGGCCTTTATGCAAAGTGAAAGACAAGTTGCGGATGCTGCCCAAAGACACATTTTCAATATGTAAAGCTACCTCCGGCTGACAAGATGGGTCATAGTCATCACGATAATACTTATCCCCGATCTCACGACCTACCAGCTTATATCGAATGTTTTTCTCCAGCTCTTTTCTTGAATCGGCATCGTTTGCGCACTGCATATCATCCTCGTCCAGCACGCCGGTAATATGACCATCTCGCAACACTGTCAGTGTGGTACACTGACTTAGAATCTCATCCATATCATGGGAAATAAAGATGACCGACTTGTTCTCTGCTTTCATTTTGTGAATGAGTTTATACAGCAGCTCTCGTCCCTCGAAAGACAGTGCCGTTGTAGTTTCGTCTACAATCAGCAGATCAATATCACTTTTCACGGCACGTACAATCTCAATCAGCTTTCGCTCCTCAAAGCCATACAGATCAATATTGTCCTTGCCTCGAATATGGCTAATCCCAAATTGCCGCAAAAGCTCATCAGCTGCCTGATACATCTTGTTTAGATTGATAAAACCTGCCTTAGAAAACAGCTCTTCCTGTCCTGCAAACAGGTTTTGTGCAACTGTGACTCCAGGGATGGTATTTGCTTCCTGCAAAATCATACTAATGCCACATCGTTGAGAATCCACCATAGATGCCGGATGCCATGCCTTGCCCTTAAAAAACATTTCGCCGCTGGTAGGCTTTTGCATACCCGCCACAATCGATGTGATGGTAGATTTTCCGGATCCGTTTTCACCCACCAGTCCACGAATCTCGCCACGATATACCGTGAGATCAACGCCAGCCAAAGCAATGGTACTTCCGAAATTTTTATGCATCTCTTTTACTTCCAAAAGCACTTCCTTTTTTGCCATTTTCCCCACTTCCCCTCTTTTTTGAAAGTTTCTTTTGATCAATAGTAACAAAACGGCCAGAATCTGTATAGTAATATTGCGATTTCTATGGTAAATACGCGACACCCATGATATAATGTCTAAAACTATCCCGGCAGGAGGACTTTTATGGACCAGAAGATTCAACTTGCGTTCCAAGACCTATACCAGATGAGCACCATTCCTTTTCTGGTCTTTGACGAGCAAGGTCAAGAGTGCGCCGCATTCCCTAAGGAGTTTTCCTGTTTTTACAAGGAATCTTTCCTTCTCACCATGGTTAGTCTCTTGAAAGAGGCAAAGCAGCCCAATGGAGTTTTCCTGTATCAACTGGAAGAATTCTATTATTGTGCCATTACTATGCTTAGCACAAACTGTTACCTTATTACCGCCCCAATCTCCTCATCCAACTTGGGTACCGATGTTATGCTAAGGCCCATAATCCATTTTGTCAACTTTACGCAAGCGTCATATTTTCAAACACTAATTTCACAGTTTCCAATTATATCAACCTATCGTCTCGGAAAATTTGTCGAGATCAGCCGCCTTGTCTATGGCACATCTCCAGCAGACGGGACCTATATAAAGTCCAATACTTCTAATGATCTCACAGCACAAGGCAAGGGGGACATATCATGGGCTGTCTCCAAAATAGAAGAAGACATCCCCATTGAGAAGACCACCGCTGCACAAAAGATATCTCGCCGTCATCACGCCCCAAGCCTTGATATTCGTATGTCAAAGCCAATCAAAAACGGAGACGCCGAAGCGTTTCTGCGCGAACAGAAAAAACCGTTTATCGGGTCTGTCGGACCAATGAGTTTCGACTCCTTACGTCAGGCAAAATATACCTTCGTGTGTGCAATTTTCTCGATTTCCCGCGCCGCTATCGAAGGTGGACTTCCCCCTGAATACGCTTTAGAGCTCAGCGATATGTATTGCCAGCGTATGGACACAATGGAAAGCAAACAGGAGATCGAGCAACTGTTGGTATCCGCTGGTGTCAATTATTGTCAAAAAGTCCAGCAATATCGTTCTCAACATGAGTACTCAGTCTACACTAAAGCTGTGCTGGAGTATGTGCGCCGCCATCTGTTTGAACCAATCAAAATGGACTCTTTGGTTTTCGAGGCCAGTCTCAACCGGCGAAGCCTATCACTTTATTTCCGGAACGATACTGGCCTGAGCATCTCTGAATATATCATGCAACAGCGTTTGGAGGAAGCCAAGTCGCTTCTGGCTTCCACAAATCTCGCCATTGTCCAGATCAGCGAGCTTTTACAATTTTCTTCCCAAAGCTATTTCGGGAAAAAGTTTCGGGATTATTGGGGCGCCACGCCTAAAGAATACCGAGATTCACTGCCTTTAAAATGAGAAAAACATGCCGCCACTCAGCGCTATGGACTGAGGGGCGGCATGTTTTCTAATTCGTTAGCCAAACGGCCTTAAGAAAAGCAACCACGCATATGTGGTTATTCACTTTATCTGTTTGCCAGCGCCTCAATGGTCATATTACCGCTTGACAGAGCCTGGCTCAGCTTAGCATAGCTGGCGTTCTCACCACCATAGGTAAGCATAAAGGACTTCACATCGTCAATGTCAAAGTAAGCAGCGGAACCGTCAGCAGTGTCGTGCAGGCTCTTCTGGAAAGCAGCCAGACCTTCGTCACCAGTAATGAAAACCTGATCGGTGTCAACGATCTTGGCAAAAACAGCCTCTCCAGCAGGCATATCTTCATAAGTATAGCCATTCAGACGATCAATAATCTGAACAATGGGGAACATCACGCTTTCCACGGGGGAAACAGTGATCTGCTTAATGAGGCCGTTGCTGCCGAAGCTTTCAGCATAATAGCTCTCCCAGCCAGTGGCATACAGCTCCACGTCAGTCTTAGACTCGATCAGAGCACCATAAGTGAACGCAGAAGATGCAAAAGAAGCGCAAGCAGTCATCTCATTGTTGGTAAAGAATGCAGAGCTGAAGCTGTTGGTAGCACCGTCAACCTGCTCGTAGTACACAGGGGCGCCGGTGTCATCAGTGCCAGTCTGCACAAGAGTCACAGGCACGCCACCGGTAGCGGCCTTGTCACCAGCGTTATACTCTTCCACCAGTTCAACAAATCGAGTAACACCGGTAGTGATATGCTGGGGATACCAAGCGGCGGGCATAACAGCAATACCAACCTTGGTGTGACCGCCCTGAAGAACAATAGCATCGAACATAGCCTGAGCAGTATCATTCAGAGAAGCCTTGCCGTCAATGGCAGAGCCGATAAAGCGCTCATTCTGAAGCACAGCCATATTGGGAGCACCAGTGGAGTAAATGGAGTTTGCAAAATCGCACCAGTAGCCGCCAAGATAGGCATCATAGTCTTCGCACAGATCGAGAATAGCCTCAGCGGCACCCATATCCTGATTCATAATGATGCCACGATAGCGCTGAGCCAGATAGGTCTCGGCAGTCGCAATCTGCTCCTGAGAAGAGAAACCAGCAGAAACATACTCAAACTCAAAGCCCAGCTCCTCAGAGAGATAGTCGAGGTAAGCGCAGGTAGCGTCATAGAGGGCGCCAGTAACGTCAAAGGACATAACCACAATTTTATAGACTTCACCATT
>JAZRJO010000139.1:0-1757 GCA_045645825.1 Acetatifactor sp.
GGTTTGTGCCTGTCCCGGCTGCAAACCTTCCAGACCGTCAGACAGGCGCATGGTTATGTACTGCTCCAGCCCATACTGCGACACATGCTCTGCGCACCGGGACAGAGGACCACTTCGCACATCCATGGCAATCACTCTGGGACTGATCTTATTCTGTACCAGATAAATGGACAGGAAACCATGATCACATCCCACATCACAGACCACATTTCCGGGCGTCACCAGATCAGCAAGCGCCTGCATCCTGGCCGAAAGTTCTACCTCTTTTCTCATAATCCTCATAACTTAATCCAGATAATCCTTCAGTTTGCGGCTGCGGCTGGGATGACGCAGTTTTCTCAGTGCCTTTGCCTCGATCTGACGGATACGCTCACGTGTGACATTAAATTCCTTCCCTACTTCCTCCAGGGTACGGGCACGTCCATCATCCAGACCAAAGCGCAGGCGAAGAACCTTCTGCTCTCTCTCTGTCAAAGTACCCAACACCTCCACCAGCTGCTCTTTTAACAAAGTGAATGCTGCAGCATCTGAGGGTACCGGCACATTGTCATCCTGAATAAAGTCACCCAAATGACTGTCCTCTTCCTCACCGATGGGAGTCTCCAATGAAACCGGCTCCTGACTAATCTTCAAGATCTCCCGCACACGATCCACCGGCATGTCCATCTCTTCCGAAATCTCCTCTGGAGACGGCTCCCTGCCAAGCTCCTGCAACAGCTGACGGCTGACGCGGATCAGCTTATTGATGGTCTCCACCATATGCACAGGAATACGTATAGTCCTTGCCTGATCTGCAATAGCTCTGGTAATGGCCTGACGGATCCACCAGGTAGCATAAGTAGAGAATTTATATCCTTTTCGATAATCGAACTTTTCTACAGCTTTAATAAGACCCAGGTTACCTTCCTGAATCAGATCAAGGAACAGCATACCGCGGCCCACATAGCGCTTGGCAATGCTGACTACCAGACGTAAATTCGCCTCAGCCAGTCTCTTCTTGGCATCCTGGTCACCTACCTCCATCTTCTTAGCCAGCTCAATTTCTTCCTCTGCGCTTAAAAGAGGCACTTTACCGATTTCCTTCAAATACATTCTGACAGGATCCTCGAGACTGATACCCTCCGGGATACTCAGATCCAGATTCTCCACATCTACATCAATATCCTCATCAGACAGGATCAAGGGTTCCTCCCCGATATCATCAATCTCTGTGATACGAAGCACATCTACATTGCTGCGCTCCAAAGCATCCAGCACCCGTTCAAATTGTTCCTCTTCCAGCGGCATGTCTGTAAAGAAATCGCTGATCTCCTGATATTCCAATACATTTTTCTTCTTTTTCGCCATAGCAAGAAGGTCTTTTACCTTTTGCTCAAATTTTGCCTGTGTGTTTTCATCCATTTTCGTGGTTCCATCCTTCCTATTGTATCATTGTAACCTTAATCCAGTGAAATATGCGTTCTGGCAAGCTCTTCCAATGCTTTCTTGCCCTCAATCACCTGTTTTAAGGCATTCACATCTGTTCCCAGCTTAGAAGTATAATATTCATAACTGTTGCGTTTTACGGAAAGCACAATATCCCGAAACGCTTTCTCCTGTTCCTGTCTTGTAGTAAGCATCGGCAGGCTGGTATGAAACAGGGACGCAGCTTCTCTCTGCTCCTCTTCATCCGTAAACATGCTGATGATCCCTGCAGGATTGTAGTTACCCTTTTCCATATCTGCAAAAAGTCTGACAGCAACCTTCTGATAAAGTCG
>JAZRJO010000140.1:0-6222 GCA_045645825.1 Acetatifactor sp.
CCCAGATATTCTCTCCGCGCTGTTCATAAATATCTTTTGGAAGTGTCTTGCCAAACGCGATAATAAAATCTTTGATTTTGGGAAGTACTTCCCATGCATAATTTACGTCTTTAAAAAGCTCTTTTGCAATGGTCTCTTCCAGATCATACATATCCTTTATGAAAATACTCATCTTTGTCTCCTCTTTCATTTTTTATACAAGCATATCAGTAATTATTTCTTATAAAATGCTTCCGCAGCCTGAAACTGACCGTAGAGCATACTTTGATTGTTCAGCTGTTTTACGATGTTTGTGCGCCTGGTCACGAAGTCATCCAGCTTCTGCATATATTCCTCGGAAGTAATACTTCCCTGCGCTACCAGGGTCAGCCCTTTCTCCCAACTGGCAGTTAGTGCAGGATCCAAAAGCGGCCGGATAGAACTGTTGACCACATCATAGATCATTTCGCCCATCTGAGTGGGGGTGAGCACCTGAGTCTTTTGATTCAACGCCAGATACTCGATATTTACCAGTTTTTTCAGAATCTCTGCACGGGTAGCGCTGGTACCGATACCGCTGCCTTTAATTTGGGCACGCAGTTCTTCATCTTCAATGAACTGACCGGCATTTTCCATGGTCAGGATGATACTTCCGGAAGTGTAACGTTTAGGCGGTGAAGTCTCTCCTTCTTTGATCTCATAGCCTTCAAATTCCAGCGTGTCACCTTTTTTCAGCTTCTTCAGATTTTCCAGTAAGACAGTGTCACACTTGATGTCCTCTTCTTGTCCGTTCACTTCTGCTTTGTTCTTCTGAAAGAAAGAATAAGCGATCAGAGGCAGATAGCCTTCTTCTAACAGCACCTTGAAATTGGCAAAGAAACGTTCTTCTTTTATTTTTATGCAAAGCGATATCTTCTGATACACAGCAGCCGGAAAAAAGATACTTAAAAATCTTCTGGTGATCACCTCATATACCTTTGCACTGGTGGGCGGCAGGGATGGCAGATTATTCAACCCTTGACCGGTAGGGATAATGGCATAGTGGTCAGTGATCTGCTTGTCATTGACATAACGGGTCTTAGCAATATTCTTGTAACTGCCCTGCTCTAAAACCATGGAAGCAAAATTGCCCACAGGTATAAAAGAACGCAAACCGGCGATATTTTTGTAGATTTCCTTAGCAACTGCCGTAGAAAGCACTCTGGCATCTGTACGTGGATAAGTAACCATCTTTTTCTCGTAAAGTTCCTGTACAATTCGCAGCGTCTCGTCAGGACTGATCTTAAATAATCTGGAGCATTCATTCTGAAGTTCTGCCAGATTGTATAAAAGCGGAGGATTCTTATTTTCTTTCTTACGCTCGATATTCTCTATCAGAGGTGTTTCGACAGGCTCTTGACTTAAATAGTCAATTAGATTCTGCGCATCTTCTCTCTTCTGAAAGCCATTTTCTTTATAAAGTGTAGGGGATGCAAAATATTTGGAACCTTCTACAGCCTTCCACTCGCCGCTAAATCCTTTTTCCTGAAGCTTAAAATTGGCTAATACCCGGTAAAAAGGAGTCTTCACAAAATTCCTGATCTCACGTTCTCTCTTTACGATCATTCCCAGAACACAGGTCATCACACGTCCTACGGAGATCACCGCTTTATCACGATTTAAATAATCTTTCACATGACGCCCATACTTTAGTGTAAGCACTCGCGAAAAATTAATACCCATCAGATAGTCTTCTTTGGCACGCAGATAAGCGGCTGCACTTAACGCATCATATTCTGACAGATCCTTGGCTTCTCTGATGCCACGAAGGATTTCATCCTCTGTCTGGGAGTCGATCCAGACGCGTCTTCGTTGTTTTCCTTTGACACCTGCCATCTGTTCCACCAGACGGTAGATATACTCTCCTTCCCTTCCGGAGTCGGTACAGACATAGATGGTCTCCACATCCGGCCGGTTCAGCAGGCTGCTGACAATGTTAAACTGTTTTCTCACATTGTCTATGACCTCGTATTTGAATTCTCCGGGAATAAAAGGGATGGTATCAAAGTTCCATCTGCGAAGTCTCTCATCATAGACTTCGGGATAACTCATGGTCACAAGATGACCCACACACCATGTTACAATCGTGTCAGGCGCCTCGATATATCCGTCACGGGATCCGCCGTTTATTTTCAAAGCCTTGGCAAATTCCTTTGCCACGCTCGGTTTTTCTGCAATAAATAAGTTTTTTCCCACAAAAACCTTCCTTTTAATTGCAAGAGAGAAAGAAGTGATTCTTTCTCTCTTAAGATGCAATGTATAACCTATTTACGAGTGATATAACCCTGTGCCTTCAAAAGCTCTGCACAAAGGATCGCACCACCTGCGGCACCACGAACAGTGTTATGGGACAGGCCGATGAATTTCCAATCATATACAGAATCCTCACGGATACGGCCTACGCTGACACCCATGCCATTCTCATAATCCACATCCAGTTTAACCTGAGGTCTGTTATCTTCTTCCAGGTACTGTATAAACTGCTTAGGAGCACTGGGAAGGTTCAGTTCCTGAGGTGCACCCTTGAAGTTTACAATTTTCTCAATGAGCTGTTCCTTAGTAGGCTGCTTCTTAAATTTCACAAAAACTGCGGCAGTATGACCATTTAATACCGGTACGCGGATACATTGACAGGTGATCTTGGGAGAGGTAGCAGGCTCAATCACACCATCCTTGATCTCACCCCAGATACGTAAGGGTTCTTTCTCGCTCTTCTCTTCCTCTCCACCAATGTAAGGGATGATATTCTCAACCATCTCAGGCCAATCCTTAAAGGTCTTTCCTGCGCCGGAGATTGCCTGATATGTAGTAGCAACTACTTCATAAGGCTCAAATTCCTCCCAAGCGGTCAGAACCGGTGCATAGCTCTGGATGGAGCAATTCGGCTTTACAGCTACGAATCCCCTGGTGGTTCCAAGACGCTTCTTCTGGAAATCAATCACTCTCATATGTTCAGGATTGATCTCAGGCACTACCATGGGCACATCCGGTGTCCATCTGTGGGCGCTGTTATTGGACACTACAGGTGTCTCGGTCTTAGCATATGCTTCTTCGATCTTCTTGATCTCATCCTTGGTCATGTCTACAGCACTGAATACAAAATCAACTTCTGCAGCAACCTTTTCTACTTCATTGACATTCATTACCACGATATCCTTCACAGCTTCCGGCATGGGTGTGGTCATTTTCCAACGGTCACCTACAGCTTCCTCATAGGTTTTGCCTGCGGAACGAGGGCTTGCTGCGATGGTGGTCACCTCAAACCAAGGGTGATTCTCCAAAAGAGCGATAAATCTCTGTCCTACCATTCCTGTACCGCCAAGGATACCTACTTTTAACTTTTCATTCATAATAAAATCCTCCATTATAAAACCAGCATTATTTTGTAGCTATTATTTTAATATTACGCTTTGTGAAGTTGGGAGCTTACTGTTGATGTGACATCACTTGGCAAGATATTCCCGACTGATCCGGATCACTTCTTTCATGGCTTCCGGTCCCGGTGCACCGATCGTAAGACGCTTTTCCACACAAGTCTTCAAAGAAACCGCATCATAAATATCGTCCTCAAAGATATCACTGATGCTCTTAAGTTCATCCAGACTCAGCGCATCTATTGAAGTATTTTTCTCGATACAGTAAAGCACCAGTCTGCCGATTATACCGTGTGCGTCTCTGAAAGGCACTCCTTTGTTCACCAGATAATCAGCTGCATCGGTGGCATTGGTAAAGCCATTCATGGCACTTGCCGCCATACGATCCTTCTTAAACTTCATGGTGCGGATCATACCGGTAAACAATACGATACAGTTCTGCACTGTCTCCATGGCATCAAAGGCCATCTCTTTATCTTCCTGCATGTCTTTATTATAAGCTAACGGAATCCCCTTCATGGTGGTGAGCAGACTCATGAGCGCACCATAGACACGCCCTGTCTTACCACGTACCAGTTCTGCAATATCCGGATTCTTCTTCTGTGGCATGATACTGCTTCCGGTGGAATAGGCATCATCAATCTCCACAAATTGATATTCATTGGAATTCCAGATAATAATCTCCTCACAGAAACGGCTCAAATGCATCATGATCGTGGAAAGTGCTGATAAAAATTCTATCAGATAATCACGGTCTGACACAGAGTCCATGCTGTTGAGTGTGGGTCCATAGAACCCCAATAAAGAAGCTGTATAAGCTCTGTCTAAAGGATATGTAGTACCGGCCAGAGCACCTGCTCCTAAGGGACAATAATTCATGCGTTCATAAATATCCTTCAAACGCAGTCTGTCTCTCTTAAACATCTCAAAATAAGCGCCATAATGATGTGCCAGTGTGGTAGGCTGTGCCTTCTGTAAATGGGTAAATCCGGGCATATAAGTCTCCAGATTCTCCTCCATAGTATCCAAAAGCACCGTCAGAAGTTCCTTCAGCAAACTGTCAATATGAAGCACCTGCTCTCTGGTATAGAGCCTCATATCAAGTGCCACCTGATCGTTACGACTTCTGCCGGTGTGCAGCTTCTTACCTGCAACACCGATCCTGTCAATCAGATTCGCTTCTACAAAACTGTGGATATCCTCCTGGGTCTCGTCAATCGCAAGCTTTCCTTCTTCCACATCCTTTAAAATGCTGTGTAAGCCATCAATAATGGCTATCGTCTCTTCTTTCGTCAAAATATTCTGGCGGCCAAGCATTGTCACATGGGCAATACTTCCTTCCACATCCTGATGAAATAACTTTTGGTCAAAACGGATGGACGCATTAAAATCGTAAACCAACTGATCTGTTGCCTTGGTAAAACGTCCTCCCCATAACTGTGCCATATAATCTCTCCATTCTTTGGTTAAGCTGAAAAGATAATATCACAAAATTCACTTTAATGCAATACAGTGTTACACGAAAAATTTTTAATATTACACATTTTTTATAATTTGACATAATATATTATAGATTCTAACTGTTCTTTGGTCTGTAAAGCAGCTCGAAAACAGTAAAAGAAAGGAAAAGTAAGCTTTGCAAGCGAATATTCTGGAATTAAAAAATATCAGTTACGCATACCACAATCTCAAAGGTGAGACACCTGCACTTAAGGACATCTCTTTCGGTGTGAAGGAAGGGGAATTTGTGGCCATCGTAGGTCCCAGCGGCTGCGGAAAGTCTACGCTTCTGTCAATCATCGCAGGCCTGCTGAAACCGGAAGGCGGAACCATCGTGGTCAACAATCCGGATGGCTCCCTTCACTATCCAAAGGTAGGATATATGCTTCAGCATGATCATCTGTTTGAATGGCGTACTGTTTATAAGAATGTCATTCTGGGGCTGGAGATCAATCATATGATGACGCCGGAAAGACTTGCATATGTTGATAAACTGCTGCATGATTATGAACTGGAAAAATTCAATGACAAACGCCCCAGCGAGCTTTCCGGAGGTATGAAACAGCGTGCGGCACTGATCAGGACACTGGCCATGGGACCTGAACTGCTTCTCTTAGACGAACCCTTCAGTGCACTGGATTATCAGACCAGGTTGATGGTATCTGCCGACATCTGCCGCCTGATCCGACGCACAGGCAAGACAGTGATCATTATTACCCACGACCTATCGGAGGCCATTAGTTTAGCTGACAGGATCATCGTACTTTCAAGACGACCTGCCACTGTTAAGGAAGAAGTTTTGATCACGCTTTCACTTCAGGATGATTCTCCTCTGGCAGCCAGACATGCGCCGGAATTTCAGGGGTATTTCAGTCATTTATGGGAGGTGTTGACCAATGAAAGCCAAGAGAGATAAATTGATCAAAAAAGAACTGACAACACAAGAAGCATATTTACAGGAACACAAAAGACATCACCATTTTGTAACAAGCTGGCGGCTGATGATCTTTATCGGATTCCTGATTCTATGGGAAATCAGCGCAAACCTGGGTTGGATCGACAGTTTCTTCTTTTCCAGTCCCAGCCGTGTAGCCAGTTGCTTTTTTTCCATGGTGGCAGACCGAAGCATCTTCGTGCATGTGGGGATTACCCTGTTTGAGACGCTGCTCAGCTTCCTACTGGTATTTTTGATCAGTATTGCTGTTGCTACACTTCTGTGGTACTCCGCAAAGCTTTCAGAGATCACGGAGCCTTACCTGGTCATCCTAAACAGCCTGCCAAAGTCTGCTCTGGCACCGCTCTTTATCGTGTGGCTAGGCACCCGCACCAC
>JAZRJO010000141.1:0-2382 GCA_045645825.1 Acetatifactor sp.
TGATGAGGCATTTGAAATCTGGACCCAAGAAATCGGTGTGCCTGCAGAGAAAATCACCCGTTTCTACCGGGATGCGGAAGGTAAGTGTGACAACTTCTGGGAGCATGGTGCAGGTCCCTGTGGTCCTTGTTCCGAGATTTATTATGACAGAGGGATTAAGTATGGCTGTGGCAAGCCTGACTGTAAAGTGGGCTGTGATTGTGACCGCTTCATGGAAGTGTGGAACAATGTATTTACCCAGTTTGAAAGTGATGGACACGGCAATTATACAGAACTTTCACAGAAGAATATAGATACCGGCATGGGACTGGAGCGTCTGGCAGTTGTTGTACAGGATGTGACCTCTGTATTTGATATTGATACCATGAAGGCTATCCGTGATCGTATCTGTGAGATCGCCGGTGTGGAATATCAGAAGGATGACGCTAAGGATGTGTCTATCCGTCTGATCACCGACCATATCAGATCCTCTACCTTCATGATTAGTGACGGTATCATGCCTTCCAACGAGGGCAGAGGCTATGTGCTTCGTCGTCTGATCCGCCGTGCGGCAAGACACGGAAGATTACTTGGCATCGACGGTAAGTTCCTGGCAAACTTAAGCCAGACGGTCATTGCTGAATGTAAGGACGGTTATCCGGAACTGGATGAAAAGAAGGCATTTATCCTGAATGTACTTACCCAGGAAGAAGATAAATTTGACAAGACCATCGACCAGGGACTTAACATCCTGGCTGAGATGGCAGAGGAAATGAAGGCGGCCGGTATCACAGAGCTGTCCGGTGAGAATGCGTTCAAATTGTATGATACCTATGGATTCCCTACAGATCTGACAGAAGAGATTCTGGCAGAAAAAGGCTTTACCATCGATCATGCAGGCTTTGCCGTTTGCATGCAGGTGCAGAAGGATACTGCCCGTAAAGCCCGTAAAGTAACCAATTATATGGGTGCTGACGTGACGGTATATGAGTCTATTGATCCTTCCATCACCACGGAATTTGTAGGGTATGACAGACTTAGTTCTCAGTCCAAAGTGGCAGTGATGACCACAGAAACGGAAATCTCTGATGCTTTGACAGACGGTGAAGTGGGTACCATTATCGTGGAAGAGACACCATTCTATGCTACCATGGGTGGTCAGGCCGGGGATGTCGGTGTGATCACTACTGAGGAAGGCTGTTTTGAGGTAAAGGATACCGTCAAGCTTCTGGGCGGCAAGGTAGGACATATCGGTGTTGTGACCAAGGGTATGATCAAGACCGGTGATATGGTTACTTTGAGCGTGGATCCGGCAAGAAGAGCAGATACCTGTAAGAATCATAGTGCAACCCATTTGCTTCAGAAAGCACTCCGAGAGGTGCTGGGTACTCATGTAGAACAGGCAGGTTCTTATGTGGATGGCGAGAGACTGCGCTTTGACTTCAGCCATTTTGCGGCTATGACTGCAGAAGAGATCGGACAGGTGGAAGCAAGTGTGAATGCACAGATTGCAGCTAATCTGCCTGTTGTAACCAAGATTATGACTATCGAAGAAGCGAAGCAGACAGGTGCTATGGCTTTATTTGGTGAGAAATATGGAGAAACGGTACGTGTGGTAAAGATGGGAGATTATTCCACAGAATTATGTGGTGGTACCCATGTGGAAAGTACCGGCGTGATCACTGCATTTAAGATCCTGTCTGAGAGTGGTGTGGCTGCCGGTGTCAGAAGGATCGAAGCTTTGACAGGTAATGGTGTGTTTGCTTACTATCGTGGTCTGGAGCAGACCTTGGCTGCAGCTGCTAAGGTGATGAAAACCACACCTGCATCTTTGGTTGAGAGATGTGAGCATATGCAGGCTGAACTGAAGGGTTTGCATTCTGAGATAGAGGCACTGAAGAGTAAAGCGGCTAAGGATGCCCTGGGAGATGTAATGAATCAGGTGACAGAAGTGAAGGGAATGAAGCTTCTGGCAACCAGCGTAGATGGCGTAGATATGAATGGACTGCGTGATCTGGGCGACCAGCTGAAGGGCAAGCTGGGAGAAGGAGTGGTGGTTCTGTTGTCTAATCAGGATGGCAGAGTGAACATGGTAGCTATGGCTACAGACAGTGCTGTAGCGGCAGGTGCTCATGCAGGTAATCTGATCAAAGGTATCGCAGCACTTGTTGGCGGTGGCGGTGGCGGACGTCCCAATATGGCCCAGGCCGGCGGTAAGAATCCTGCAGGCATTGATGCTGCTATCGAAAAGGCATATGCTGTACTGGAAGGTCAGTTAGCATAGTCAAAACGACTGTTATTCTACATTTGAAAAAATGTTTTAATTTCGTAAAAAAATAGTTGACGAATGTAGAATTTATGGTATAATCTTCATAGTGCTTTTAAAAAATACCCAAACAGTTG
>JAZRJO010000142.1:0-2675 GCA_045645825.1 Acetatifactor sp.
CTACGATCCGACTTCTTCTGGAACGCGGTAAGATATTGCTGACGGAGCCTCTCTATGAATACATTCCGGAATATAAGGAGATGTATATTAAGAAAGAAGACGGTAGTCTGGTAAAGGCTCAGAATCCCATTACCATCGGTGATTTGTTCTCCATGACGGCCGGACTTACCTACAACATGAACACAGAGGGAATCCGTAAGGCCAGAGAGCTTACAGGCGGTAAGATGGATACTGTTACCACGGCCAAGTGTATCGCCATGGATCCTCTTCAATTTGAACCCGGTACCCACTGGGCTTACAGCCTGTGCCACGATGTACTGGCTGCACTGGTAAGTGTGGTGTCCGGTCAGAAGTTCCGTGACTATGTGAAAGAAAATATCTTTGATCCTTTGGATATGAAAGAATCTGTTTATCATCATACAGAAGAGACCTTAAAGCGTACTGCCACCCAATATTCTTTTGTGCCGGCAGGTAATGAAAACTTTGATATTGTGGAAGCCCAGAAATACGGATGTGCCAAGGAAGGTATATTCAAAGATGTGGGAAAAGGTGTCAGCTATAGTTTGGGTGAGGAATACGATAGCGGCGGAGCCGGTATCATTACCACTGTAGCAGATTATGCCAAGCTGATGGCAGCGTTGGCTAATTACGGAATGGGACTTACCGGTGAGCGGATCTTGTCACAATATTCCGTAGACTTGATGCGCATCAACAGATTAAATGATACCCAGTTGAAAGATTTCAACTGGAGACAGCTTAAGGGCTGTGGATATGGTCTGGGTGTTCGTACACACATACGCCCTGATCAGTCCGGAGTGATCAGCAACCTGGGAGAATTTGGCTGGGGCGGTGCCGCAGGTGCTACTGCCATTATAGACCCTTCCATTAAGCTCGGTGTGTTCTATGCACAGCATACTTTGAATCCCAGAGAGGAATATTACCAGCCGAGACTTAGGAACGTAGTGTATTCCTGCTTATAAAATTTGCGTGTAATAAAAGAGATACCCCCCCATGAGACAAATTATAAAGATTTGTTTCGTGGGGGTTTTATACAGCATAGGAATACATATTTTGGGGCTTCTAATTAGTATTGTGAATAAAAATAGCTATGCTGGAGAATCTATTTCCTAAAGTCAATGATGGCTGATACTGGGCAAACAGTAGATGGGAGGCGTGTAATGCAGCAGAAGGCAGACGGCACCGTGCGCAAAAATCGCACAAAGGAAGTAAGACCCTTTGGCCTGAGGGATAAGTTGGGCTACTTATTCGGTGATTTCGGTAATGATTTTACCTTTATCTTTGCCAGCAGTTATCTGATGGTATTCTATACGAAAGTGCTGGGGATCAGCGGCGCCGTAGTGGGTGTGTTATTTCTGGCGGCCCGGTGTGTGGATGCTTTCACAGATGTGACTATGGGCAGGATCGTAGATCGTATGCGGCCGGCTGCAGATGGGCGTTTCCGCCCCTGGATCCGCAGGATGTGGGTTCCGGTAGCGGTGTCCCGCAGTCTCATGTACCTGTATTTTATACAGGATTTTTCCTATCCCGTGAAAATGATATATGTGGTGGTAACTTATTTGTTATGGGGCAGCTTCTGCTATACGGCTATCAATATTCCTTATGGCTCCATGGCCTCTGTGATCAGTGCGGATGCGGGAGAGCGGGCCTCCCTGTCTACCTACCGAAGCTTAGGAGCAGCACTGGCCAGTCTGGTGATCGGTAGTCTGGTGCCTCTCTTGGTATATGAAACAGACAGTGCAGGCAACCAGATTGTAAACCCTGTGCGATTTACAGTGACAGCCATCATATTTGGTGTGCTGGCGGTGGTTTGTTATTTGCTCTGCTACTTTTTGTGTACTGAACGGGTGAGTTTTGAGCACAACGCAGGCCAAAAGCCTGTGGAAAATGGAAGGGCTGATGAAGTGGAGAAGCCAGACAAAACCGGTACTTTCAGACAGCTTGCGATTAGTCTGCTTACCAACCGTCCCCTGCTGTCCATTGTAGGCGCCGCTCTGGTACTTTTGCTGGCCACTATGCTCAGCCAGACTTTGAACACCTATCTTTTTTTAGATTATTTTAAAGATGCCAAGGCTTTGGCAGGGGTGAATGTGATCAGCATCGGTGGTATGCTGCTGGTAGCACCTTTTGCCTCAAAAATTTCCAGAAACATTGGTAAAAAAGAATCCGGCAGTGTGGCTGTTTTGGTGGCAGCCGTGGTGTACCTTGTATTGTACTTTTTGCGGATCCGCACCATTCCTGTCTTTATGATTTATCTGTTTCTGGGAATGACAGGCATGGGTTTTTTCAATATGATCACCTGGGCTTTTATCACAGACGTAATTGATTACCAAGAGGTAAAGACCGGCAGCAGGGAGGATGGAACCGTATACGCCGTGTACTCTTTTGCACGTAAAGTGGGACAGGCATTGGCCGGAGGAATCGGTGGATTTGCACTGACTGCCATCGGATATGTATCTGATGCTCCTTCCCAGACACCACAGGTGGCAGACCGCATTTATACAGTGGCAACTCTCATTCCCGGCATCTGCTATCTGATCGTGTTCTTTATCATGCAATTTGGCTATCCCCTAAACCGCAGAATTGTGGAGCAAAATGCAGAGATTCTGAAAAAACGCCGAGATTCCAGTGTCTCTGAGAATCCTTATGATCCGGCC
>JAZRJO010000143.1:0-3005 GCA_045645825.1 Acetatifactor sp.
ATAGATGAAAATTCGTGCGAGCACGATTTTCATCTATAAATCGCCTCTGGCTGAACTGTTGTAATATATTTCCCAAAAAAATGCAAAAAAAGTCATTGACACCAGAACAACTACAGTGGTATACTGCAACTGTATTCTAAATGTAAGTCATTGATCTCACATATTTTTGTAAGTCATGTTACTTTATACGGTGATGCTTTACAAAAATATGTGATTTTTCTGCCCAACGTTTATGAATTACAACATTAATAAGAGGGATAATTTCCCATTCTCAAGGAGGTTTATTATGAATAACGGAACAGTTAAGTGGTTTAACGCTCAGAAGGGTTATGGCTTTATCACCAACGAAGCTAACGGCGAGGAAGTATTCGTACACTTCTCTGCTATCAACGCACAGGGCTTTAAGTCTCTGGAAGAAGGTCAGAAAGTTACTTTCGAAACCGAATGCGATCCTCAGAACAGCAGCAAAGTTCGCGCTGTCAATGTTACTGTTGTAGCTTAATTGCACGACAAATCAGGGCCGGTGGATTCCACCGGCCCATTTAGAATGTATGCTGGTTGTTTTAGACGTTGTCTCACGCCTCATACTACATACCATAGGAGAGATATCATTATGAGTAACCTTACCCTATTTGTTATCGCACTGGGATTATCTATGGACGCCTTTGCCGTTTCTATTTGTAAAGGTCTGGCCATGAAGAAGATTACCTTGAAAAAAGCCGCCATCGTAGGACTGTGGTTCGGCGGTTTTCAGGCATTGATGCCGCTGATCGGCTATATCCTGGGCAGTCAGTTTGAACAATACATAACCGCCGTCGACCATTGGATCGCTTTTATCCTGCTTGGTTTGATCGGTTTATCGATGATCAAAGAAGCACTTGGAAAAGAAGAAGAATGTCAGGATGATTCGCTTGCCTTTAAGACCATGCTGGTCCTGGCAGTAGCCACCAGCATTGATGCCCTGGCAGTCGGTATCACCTTTGCTTTCCTGCAGGTGAATATCTTCTCAGCGGTACTTTTCATCGGTGTCATCACCTTCGTCCTTTCCATGGTCGGTGTGAAGGCAGGCAATGTCTTCGGCATCCGCTACAAGTCCAAAGCCGAACTGGCCGGCGGCATTATTCTGATCCTTATGGGCACAAAAATACTGCTGGAGCATCTGGGTATCCTGTAATCAGGATACCCGGGCTCCGGCAGTTTTATTATCCTTTCACTGTTAATTTTTTCTCCTCATCACTCTATAGCAGCATTCTGACAAAATAAAGCACCAGCAAATGCGCCGGATAAAATACATAGAACAAATACTTTAACTTAAGTCCCCTTCTTCCATCATAGTATGCTGCTGCCACAAACCCAAGAGGCGCCAAAAGTTCATTCAAACTGCCGTGTAACAGAAAATCTCCTGCCACAAAAGCCACCGTACCCGCCAGCAACTGTGTTCTCCTGTCTTTCCTGAAAAAATAAAGCGAAGCAATACACAAAACACCATAACCGCCATAATCTGTACGCAGCAAATCTGCCAGCTTCATCCCCACAAATAGAACCGCAACTTCTGCTGCCACTGTCAACACACGGTTCCATTCTTTCGCTTCAACCCTGTTACACACAATCATTACCAAAATACCTGCGAGCAACGTAAACATCACATTCTGATAACTACTTTCCAACCACACACCATTCAGTGCCAGATCAAAAGCCCCCTCCGACACCAGCGCAAACAAAAGCAGCCGTAACCCATACCGGTACACATTGGAAGTCCGCACAAACCCTTCTACCAGCAAAAAGCAAAAGATTGGAAACGCCATCCTGCCGATTACCAAACGCAGGAACGTATTCACCTCATAAAGAACCGGATCATACCCTACCGCTCCCACATATCCACCCTGCATCATCAGAGGCTCCAAAATCACCGCCCCTATATGATCCAGCAACATCGTGACCACTGCTATTAACTTCAACGTACTGCTGCTTATCCCCTTTTTTACCATTACAGCCCTCCATGCCCTATTTTGCTAATACAATAATACTTTTTATATCAATTGTCAATATGCCGGTTCCCCCAATGTCATGATGCCGGTCCCCCGACCTCATTCGTATACCCATAGCAACCGCTTTACGGCCCACCAAGTCTCATCCTACTTTATACCCTGTTCCCCACACTACTTTCAAATATCGCGGTTCCTTGGGATCTCTCTCAATTTTCTCACGAATATGACGAATATGTACCGCAATCGTATTGTCCGCACCAATGGCCTGCATATGCCAGATTGATTCATAAATCTGGGTAATCGAAAAGACCTTCCCCCTCTCCTGCACCAGCAATCTCAGTATCTTATACTCAATGGGCGTCAGCTTCACATCCTTACCGTCCACCGAAACTTTACGCCTCATATCATCGATCACCAGCCCGTCCACCTTATAAATCCTGTCAATATTCGCACACATATTTACCAGCTGCGTATACCGCCTTAGCTGAGACTTCACCCTCGCCAGAAGCTCCAACGGATTACAATCCACCGTAACATAATCATCCGCCCCCGCATTCAACGCCAGAATCTTCGTACTCTCCTTTTCATCTGCCGACACAATAATGATCGGCACACTACTCCTCTTCCTGATCGCCGCAATCACCTCAATCCCACTTACGAACCCTTTGTCCTTCAGAGCCACATCCATGATCAGAAGATGTACATTTTGCTCTTCCAGAATTTCCAAAAGTTCAAAATAATCTCCAGCCACCATCACTTTAAATCCTTCCCCCAAAAACAACGGCTTCATCCTCTCAACAACCCCTGTATTGTTGTTATACACCAATATACCACTTCCCACACCTGTTCTCACAAAACCGCTCTCCTTCCTATCAATTATTTCAAAACTACTCTCCTCACACGAGCTCCAGCTCCCCTTCTGTAAAAACAACCCTAACACCCAATTGTTTCAAATCTGCATCACCCCAAACACATACAACAATCACTTCTTTTTCCCCTCTACCCTAATAGTCGCCC
>JAZRJO010000144.1:0-10181 GCA_045645825.1 Acetatifactor sp.
TTTCGCAACTGCGCAACCATTTGCCTTCTCCAAATAATATCCGCTTCCTCTTGCAGATATGATGTTTATATTTGCACCGAGCCGTCTGAGTTTTTTCCTTAGAAAAGAAATATACACCCATACCACATTCACCTCGGCTTCTGCATCATATCCCCAAATTTTTTCCAGAAAACGCTCTGTAGAAACCAGATGGGTAGGATTTAACAATAAAATTTCCATCATTTGAAACTCTTTGTTTGTCAGGATAAAGTTTCCGCTTGGTGATGCCAGATTAAAAGTAGCACGATCCAGTGTAATATTCCCAAAGCTGATCTTGGAATCCGTACCGTTCTGACTTCTGGTCATAGCCCGGATTCTGGCCAATAATTCTTTTGAATCGAACGGTTTTGTCAGATAGTCGTTCGCCCCACTATCCAGCCCTAGCACCTTATCGTCTATTTCCGCCTTGGCAGTCAACATAATAACAGGAATATTAATACCTTTCTCTCTTATTTTCTTTAATACTTCTATCCCATCCATACCGGGCATCATCACATCTAAAATAGCCGCATCATAATCTCCACCAATCAAATAATTTACTGCATCAATTCCGTTAAAGACTGCATCTGCATGATAATTATTCTTTTCCAATATTCGTACCAGAGCACGTGCCATAGACATTTCATCTTCAGCAAGCAATATCTTCATATCAGGATCGCCTCCTTCCTACTGCTTCCACAACAAAACAAGTAAAGCTGTCTCTTAAATTCCAAAAAAATTATAAAGGATAAATCTGAAAATTCTGTGTTTTTCAGTCGGAATATTTTACTATGTCGCAGGCTGTTTATTAAACTGCTGGGGAGAAAGCTGTTGCATCATGCCTACGCTGACAGATGTGACTTTATCATCATCCATAATAAACTGAATATAGTCTCCCACCTGCAGATCCGATACTTTGCCTTTTTCGCCGTTAATCGTAATCTCCGCTTTCTTAGTAACCTTTATGGTCATGGTCTCGCCTTCAAACATACTTTCCGGGGCAAATCCTTCGGGCATGGCATCCGGGTCAAAACCTTCAGGCATATTGTTTCTATCAAAGCCTTCTGGCATGTTCTCCGGTTTCATTCCTTCAAAGGTCTTTCCATCTGCAGAACCACCTTCGGGCAGCTTACTCTTATCAAAGCCTTCCGGTAAATTCTCAATAGAAGGTATTTTTCCACCGAACATTCCACCTCCCATAACATTTACGGTAATCTCTTTACCATCAATAGCAGTAATTTCTCCCATATACATATTTCCCCGATTCCACGCTTGGGGAAAATCACCTCCACCGACTCCGGTTTCTTTTTCTGTTTGGCAAGCAGTCAGTCCACAAATCATCATAGCTGACAGTATCAGGATACTTGCATACTTATTCAGATTTTTAATTGTTGATACGTTTTTCATATTTCCCCCTCGTCCTTATTACTCTATTAATCTACCGTCTATGATTCTGACAATTCTTTTTGCCGATTGGGCAACGTTCAGATCATGTGTAATCATAACGATGGTGTTGCCCATCTCGTTCAACTCCTTGAACAGCCTTAGTACATCCTTTCCACTAGTCTGATCCAGTGCACCAGTAGGCTCATCCGCCAACAAGATAGCCGGCTGCCCCACCAACGCTCTGGCAATGGAGACTCTCTGCTTCTGTCCACCGGATAGTTCACTGGGCTTATGTGCGATTCTATTATCCAGACCAAGCAGTTGGATGGTCTCAATACACTTTGCCTCCGCCTCCGTATAAGTCATACCTCGCATTAAAAGAGGCATAATAATGTTCTGCATGATGTTATAAGTAGGGATCAGCTGGTAGTTCTGAAAGATAAACCCAATTTTCCGATTACGGACCTCTGTCAAATCATCCTGCCTTGTTTCATGGATGGCCATACCGTCCAGATAATACTCCCCGCTGTCCATCACATCCATACAGCCAATGATATTCATCAGCGTAGTCTTTCCGGAACCGGAGGGACCCAATATGGCAACATATTCTCCCTGATCAACATGAAAATTAATATCCTCCAGGATCGGAAGTTTTTCCTCTCCCAGCATATATCCCTTGTTGATGTTTTTCATTGTAATCATATGATTTCCTATTCCTTTCCAGCCTGTACTTTTCTTTGCTTACTCCTGATTCAGTGCCAAAACAGGTACTAGTCTGGAAGCCTTATAGGCAGGATAAAATCCAAAGATTGTACCTGTGATAACACCAAATAAAAGGGACAATAACGCACCCTGCACAGACAGTTCTACACGGACATTTAAAAGTTCCACCAAAGGTGTGATTCCAAGCGCCAGTAGAACACCGATCACTCCACCTACTAGACTGGTACAGCTGGCTTCCAGCAAAAACTCCAACAAAATGGTCTTTCTGGAACAGCCGATTGCCTTCAATATACCAATCTCGTTGGTTCTCTCCTTTACCGTTACGAACAATACATTCATAATGCCGATACCGCCTACGATGAATACAATCACAGCCATAGCAATCAATAATAGAGTTAAAGTCTCATTAGATGCAGACGCCGCATCCATTTTGCTGCCGGCATCGGAAATGGAAAATGTTGTATTGGGGTAACTCTCCTTCAATTCACTTTCGATGTTTGCCATTACAGTGTCCACCATGGTCACTTCTTCTGCAATCACAGTAACGGTAGGGCTGAAGCTGCTTCCGGTGATGTATTTGATTCCCGTTTCATAAGGAATGAAAATAGCTGTATCCGGACTAATGCCAGAGGACACACTTCCCATCTCGGAAAGCACTCCGGCTACCACATAGGATCTGTCATCAATGTACAAAATGCTGTCATACGCCTCGTATGCACTTCCAAAGATCGCATTGGCCACAGAAGCTCCCAGAATGCAGACCTTTTCCTTGTTTTCGTTGTTCTCCTCGGTCAAAAATTCACCGATAGACATCTCTAAATTACTGATGGTTCCGTAATTGTCACACACTCCGGCAACGGTGTAGTAGGAAGCCGAATCCAGTTCTCCGCCTTCCACCGATGCTGTGGTGGAATAGGAGATCGTAGCATCTGTAATGCCGTTTACAAAAGTCAGCAGATCCTCCGCATCCTCATAAGTCAGGGTCACTTCCTCATTTGTCTGTCCGCCTCCGCCGAAGATTGAGGAGAAGAAATCACCTCCACCAAACATACCTCCGAACATTCCTCCGGCAAAGTCCATACTGCCGCCACCGGGGAAACTACCGCCCGAAAAGTCTCCCGAAGGTGCTCGGCCACCAGGAAAGCCTCCTGTGGGGGCCCCACTGGTAAAGCCTCCCGAAGGTCTATCCGGCATACTGCCTCCGCCTCTGTCCCCTCCCATGGAGAAGCCAAATCCGGCACTTCCACCTTCGTAGGAAATATCAATGGCTCCGGCATTCAGATTTTTAAACTGCTCTGCCACCTCTTCCTTACCACCTGTACCGATTGCCAGCACCATCATAATAGTTGCCGAACCTACTATAATACCAATAGAGGTCATGATCACCTTAAATTTATTCTGGGACAAATTCAGCCAAACCAAACGAAAAATCTCTGATAGTCTCATGATCCACTCACCCTACTTTCTATTAATACAATATCACCTTCTGAAAGTCCTTCCACAATCTGAATATATTTACCGTCAGAAAATCCTATGGTAACTTCCTTCTTAACAATATCTCCATCTTCTTCCCTTATTTTTACATAACTTTTGTTATTCTCCGTGATTACCGCACGTTTCACAACGTACAGTGTCTCCTCACTTTGTTCCGTGATAAAGGTAATATCACCTGTCATTCCCTGGAATAGTCCGGAAGTATCTCCCGCAATGGTAATGGTCACATCATAGAGCACATTTCCATTGGAATCTGTAGATGCATCCGATATCTCTGTAACCATTGCATTAAACACATCATCTGGATAAGCGGTAAAGTTGATAATCGCTTCTGATCCCAGTGAAATATCTGTCATATCTTCTTCATATACAGATACACTCATACTCACATCCTCCAGATCATAGAGCGTTACCAGAGCACTACCTGTAGTGATACTATCACCCTCTTCCAGTTCCACACTGGTAATAACACCATTGTATTGTGCCAACACTGCATTTCCACTGATATAGGAACTGAATTCATTCCACTTTGTTTGGGTCTCCTGATATATTTCCTCCTGCGTCAGTGCATCCTCTTCCAGATAAGCCAACGTAATATCATAGGTTTCCTGGGCTGTATTGTATGCCAGCTTACGTAGCTCAAAAGTCTGTTTGGCACTTAACTTCCCCTGTTCCAGATTTCGCTTAGCTTTTGCATAATTTTGTGTAGCAGTATCTACATTGCTTTGTGCCTGCTCCACATTATTTTCCAACTGCGTCTTTTGCTGCTCCAGAGAACTTACCACCTGCTCTGCCTGCTCTGTTAATTCATAATAATAAACATACATATAAGCATCCGTAGGTTCTGTATGATCTAGGCTATATTTAAAATTATCCATTGCTTTTACAGCATCGTTATAAGACTCCGTAATATCCGCCAATCGAGTCTGATACTCTATCAAAGTGGTTTTTGCCTTTTCCAAAGTCTTTTTTTCCGTATCTACCGCGTCTTGGAGCTCCTGTATCGAGATATTGTATTCTGTCTGGGCGTATTCCCCATAAGCCAAGCTGCTTTCGTAGGTAGACTTTGCCGTCTGCTTTGACAACTTCTGATCTGCATATACGGCATCAAGATCAGCCTTCGCCTTTTCCACATTACCTTTAAGCTCCTGTTCTAATTCGGATACACTTTCCTCTGCCAATTCATAGAGCACATCCCCTACTGCCACCTGTTGGCCTATAGATACCTTCACGCTGCCCACAGTCAGGGCAGCAGCCTCTCCGGTACCCACCAGATTACCACTGCCACTAAACATCTGACTGAACATATTCAAACCACCGTTGCCACTCATACCAGGCATACCTGCTCCGGAACTCATACCACCGGCTGAGCCCATACCACCACCTGCACCAAAACCAGTGCCTCCTCCGGAGCCTACGCTGCCACCGGAGCCATAATTCGATCCTCCGCCGGAATTGCCAGTTTCTACTCTCTTCAGTGCACTCATATCCAGATCAAAGGTCTGTTCCACGGTACCAATATCAACAGCACCTCTTTCGGTAACACCCACTGTTAAGGTTCCAAACTGCACTTTTGTTTCTTTATATACGTAATTCTCCTTGCTACTCTGGTTTACCACTAAAGCAGAAATCACAATTGCCAAAATAACCAGAATACTGACCAAACCGAGCAACACATTTCTCTTTGTCAATTGTATTTTTGTTCCTTTCTGTTTCATGATCATCTGCCTCCTCTATTCGGCATGTTGCCGCCTGGCATATTACCACCACTTGGCATGTTGCTGCCGCCCGGCATATTACCGCTACCAAAACCCTGAGGCATTCCTCTTCCATCGCCAGAGCCAAAGCCCATATTAGGAGGAGTAAAATTCCCCCTGTCGTCAAATCCATTCTGCATTCCACTGTCCAGTCTAGTATCTTCCTCTGCACTCTGACTCATAACGGCTTCCTCACTGCTTACACGGCTGGCCAGATATATGGTATCTCCCTCTTCCAGACCGGAAAGGATCTCAATATCAACACCATTATTGATGCCAACCTCCACCTCTTTAAGCTCTCTTCCGCCGATCAGGGATTTGTAATAAACATAGGTCTTTCCATTTTCTTCCACGATTGCCTTTTTGGATATAAACAGCACATCATCCTTTTGCTCTGTAATAAAAATAATATCTGCAGTCATTCCATCGTAAAGAAGAGTGGTATCTCCTTCCACTGCGATCACCACGATATAACTTACCGTGTTGCTTCCTGTAGAAGTAGCTGTTGTATTGATGGAACGGATACGACCCTCATAGGACATATCCTTATAAGCGGTAAAAGTAATATCCACCTTATCGCCCACTTTCAGATCCACAATATCCTCCTGGGTAACATCTACAGAAATGGTCATATCTGTAGGTTTTGCATAAGAAACCATAGTACCTGCATTTCGCAGTTGGTCTCCTGCCTCGTAAGCTACCTGAGTGACAATTCCCGTTCCATCTGCGTACAAACATCCATCCTCTCCTACAAAGGCTTCAAAGGCTTCCAGTTGCTCCCTAATCTTATCTTTTTCCTCCTCAGCTTCCTTCAACGTCTCCTTCAAACTTTCCATCTTGGCATCATAATTGATCTGGGCATTTTCTCCATTTATAATATCTTCCTGATAAACAGCCTCTGCCTCCAGCTTACTGATTGTCTTTTTTTCAGACAATGCAGAAAGCTCTTTTTTCAGAGACTCAATTTCAGCCACATTATCATCTAGTGATTGCTGAGCTCTGCTCATGGCACTTTTTGCATTTTCATACTGAGTTTGCAGATTCAAATAAGATTTCTGCATAATCATAAAATTTACGGTATTAGTTTCATTTTCCATAGACGGCTTCTGAGCATCTTTAAACTCCGCCCAAATTTCATTATATGCTTCTGTAGCCTCATCCAGCTGTTCCTGCAGGGATGCGATATTTGCAGTTCGTTGATTAATTTCCACCTGAACTGCCGTTATTTCATTTTCAACTGTTTTCTTATCGTTCTGGAAGATGGATGAGGCATATTGTCCTTCAAGTTTCTGGCTTTCAAATTCGGTCTTTGCTTCCAAGGCCGACAGATTGTATTCTGCCAAAGCCTGTGCATACTCCGACTGTGCCTCCACCGCAGCACTCTGCAGGAGCATCCGCACGTCCGATACACTCTCTTCCGTAAACTTATACAAAAGGTCGCCTTCTGTAATTCTTTGGCCACTCTTTACATACACCTCTTCTATCTTAAGGTATTTTTGCACCACCTCTTCATCAGAATCCTCTTCCTCATCCTCCCCATCGGTGCTGACGTCCAGATCCAATTCATATGATATAGAAGTGATTCCATACTCAAGAGGACCACTTTCAGACACACCCACTTTCAAAGTACCACGTTCCACCTGTTCCTCTTTATATATCCACTGTTCTTTTTCCAGTAAAGGTGCGATAAAAACCGTATATCCAGCTGCCATTACCAAAAGGATTCCCGCTACAATGATCCAAATCAGCCTTTTTTTCTTCCTGCTGAGGGGCTTTCGCTTACTTTCTTTCTTTTTGAAGCACTTCATTTATCTGTTCCTCCATTCATTGACGGTTTCCCCTGTTGCCATTTCCCGACTCACCTCTCCCTGGCATCTGACCGGGTGTAAATCCTTCCGGCATCTTGCCTCCTTGAGGCATTTCTCCAGGTGCAAATCCCTCTGGCATTTGGCCTCCTTGAGGCATTTCTCCGCGTGTAAATCCCTCCGGCATTTGACCTCCTTGAGGCATTTCTCCAGGTGTAAATCCCTCTGGCATTTGGCTTCCTTGAGGCATTTCTCCGGGCGTAAAGCCCTCCTGCATCTGACCTTCCTGCGGCATTGTACCTTGTGACATGGAAATCATACTTTGAATGGTCTCGGAATCCATGCCAAATACCACTGTTACAGACTCATTTGCTCCGATCCCACTTTCACTTCCACTAAACTGCACGGTCACCGCGTACCTTACATTGGTTCTGCTATCTGAATTGGAAACTGGATTTACTTCTGTAACAATACCTTCAAATCCACCGAACTCTGTAGACTGTATGTATACACTGTCATCCAGCACGATACTTGCGATGTCAGCCTGATCTACGGAAACAGTCACGGTCATTTCCTCCTGATTACTATACATAAAGATTGTGCTCTCTGAAGACAGATTTTGTCCTGCCCTTACTATCATCCGTAAGATTGTACCGTTTCCGGAGGCATAAAAGTATCCGTCTCCTACACTGCTTTCGAACAATTCCAGATTATCTCTGGCATCCTCTAAGTCATTCTTCAATGCTTCATAGGTGGTTTCTGCCTGTTCAATAGCTGTCTCGTAATCGCTCTCTGCACTCTGTGCATTGGTCAGAGAGGTTTCATAGGTCAATTCAGCCTGCAAAATCTGATTTTTATAGTTCTTTTCTGCTTCTGTTAAAGCATTTTCCAGTTTTGGTAACTGAAGTTCCAGTGTTTGAAGTTCAAAAAACGCATTTGCCACAGCTTCCTGATAGTCACTTTCTGCCTGATCCAAATCTTTCCGCTGTAGTTCCAGTACATCATAAAGGGAGGCCAGCACCCGAATCTGGTCACTGGTGGGGCCGGCAACCTGTACATCCTCGTCGCCTGGTACCCCACTGCCAGAATCAGGGCTGTATACGGCATCTCCTCCGGACACCGTGCTGACTGGCATTACTCCATCGAAGGAACCGCTTCCCATACCAGCATCTGAAGGATTACCACCTATTCCGACATCAGAGGAAGATTCTCCACCCACTATACCGCCAGAAGGATTGCTCATAGACCCTCCGCCTCCCTGTCCGGTTACCTGTGGCCAGGAAACACCCCATTCTTCCATTTTATCCATCAGTGCTGCCAACGTTTCATCGTAAACAGCCTGATATTCATCTACTTTAAAGTAGCTTTTGTAGGAATCATTATTTACATAAGATTGATACTCTGCAATATCCAATTTCGCCTGTTCAAGCTCCCCCTTTGCTCTTTCCACAGAAGTAGCCAGACTGGAAATCGTCTCATCATACACTGCTTTCGCCTGTTCTCCGATCAAAAGTGTACTGTCTCTGTCATACTCTGCCGTAATCTTGCTCTGTTCGTACTCAATCGCACCTGCACGATAAGCAAGGTCAGCATCTTTCAGTGTCTGCTCCAGCTCTTCTCTTGCTTCTGCTATGCTATCCTCGGAAAGTTTCAATACTTTAGTTCCCTCTGCGATCTCCTCTTCTGAATTTACATATAATTCCTCGATTTCCAGTACTGTGGTAAGATTCTCTACATCAAAACTTTCCTCAGTCACTCCCACGCTGGTCACACCACTGGCAACTACCATATCGCCGCTCACATTAAACCGATTCCCAACACCCTGTCTATTTCCAAAAGGAAACTCCTGTCTCTGACTTCCTTTGGAAGATCCAAAATATATCACTGCCACAACCGATACCATAATTACTACAGCTACTAATGCAATAATAGTTATATGTGTGCGTTTCTTGATTTTTCCAAGCTTTTGAAACAATCCTTTTTTCTCTTTGGAATCTTTCAGCTTCTCTCTTTTTACTTTCTTTTCTTTCTCTTTTTGAGTGGTCTTTCCCAACCCTTTGTTTTTCATCTGATCAACCTCCGCATGTTTATCCTTCCCTGTATTGCAAAGTCAAAAAATTGTCCCCCAAATGTCAAAACCTCTCTAATATATATTCGTGTTCCATTGTACTCTTACAACCTTAAGTACAGTTAAAATGAAACGTGAATATTCTGTGAATGCTCTTTATTTACATATACCTTAAAAAGGCTTTGTACAGATACCTTTCATACCTGTACAAAGCCATGTTTTTATGTCCGCTTATTCACTTTCTGCTTCGGTTGTATTATCTACCGATTTGTCGAGAATAATCGTATTTACTGCTTCTATCAATTCCACCACATCACTTCGGGTGACCCTCGCAAAACTTTCTCCGTCTACAAAAACAATGCATTCGCTTCCGTCATAACGATACAAAACGATGTCAATTTCCGGATAATTCTCATTACTCAGATATACCTTCAGGCTAATTTCTACTTTATCTGTCGCATCTTCTGTGGTAAACTCCGTAGCCTCTAATGCCTGAATCGCTGCTTTCAATCCATAGATGCTGATATCCTCATGATTTCCATACTTCCAGGTTTTTACATCGTCCTCTGTGGTAGAAGAAATCGTATACAATTCACCTTCCAGTGTAATATCGATCTGATAAATATCATCAAAAGATGCCGTCAGCACCTCCTTATGACGAAAATCATCATAAGTATTTTCCGTCAGATTCTTGTACTCCAAAGATGTAATTTCATATACCATCTGCGAATCGCCAACTCTTGCATAGGCAGTCACACTGTATATTTCATCCTCATCCTCTGTCTCCAAAGCAGCCTCCAGTTCCTCCTGATTCCGTCCAAGATTCAGTACAAAGGTTTCGGTTGTTTCTTCATCTTCCTCATTTACTACAGTATAATCCACCGTAATGGTCAGATCCGGCTCATCCAGTCCGAAGGAAACAAGTTCTTC
>JAZRJO010000145.1:0-2005 GCA_045645825.1 Acetatifactor sp.
GGCAGGTCGTCTACCTTGGAGTAGATATCCGGATATTGCCTAAAGAAGTAGTTGCGCACCTTGGGATTTAAGAAGTCCATATTGGTGTGATAGTAGTCTTCTACGGTGGCAATGTTTCTCCAATAGGTATTCATTTTGTAAGCATAAATTCGCTTTAGGTCTCTGTAGCGGATCAGGATATCTCTTACAAAATCGTATCGGTCTTCCTCTGCACACCTCTCGATTATCTCGATCAGCTGACGGCGGCGGATGACGTAGATACCGCAGGAGATGGTGCTGGTCTTGGCCTGCAGAGGTTTCTCCTCAAAATCACGAATCCTTCCGTCCTCATCCACACGCACGGTACCGAAACGTTCCACATCTGTACCGGGCTCCATATCACGGCACACTACCGTGATGTCTGCCTTCTTCTGAATATGATACTCCAAAACCTTGTTAAAGTCCATCTTGTAGACACCGTCACCGGAAGCTATCACCACGTAGGGCTCGTGACTGTTCTTTAAGAAAGACAGGTTCTGGGCAATGGTATCGGCTGTGCCCCGGTACCAGTTACTATTGTCTGCTGTCATGGTAGGAGTAAATACGTAGAGTCCTCCCTGTTTGCGTCCAAAATCCCACCATTTGGAAGAGCTTAGATGCTCATTGAGACTTCTGGCATTGTACTGTGTAAATACTGCCACCTTCTGAATATGGGAGTTGGACATATTGCTTAATGTAAAATCAATACTCCGGTAGCTGCCGGCAATGGGCATGGCACAGATCGCACGCTTCTGTGACAGCTCTCTCATCCTGCGGTTGTTACCGGCTGCCAAAATAATTCCAATCGCTCTCACTGCTGTTCACCTGCCTTAATCAATGATTTGCCACTTGCCAGATAGGTAACTCCTTCTAAAGATTTCTCATAATCTGACGCTTCGGTAACTCCGGAAATTACGGTGCTCTTACCGATGACCACACCATCCGGAATGGTACTTTTCTCTCCTACTGTCACGATTCCCTGGTTGTAGATATGTGGTGCATCTTCATTGGGTGTATCCTCTCCCATTCCCAGCTTTGCGTGGTCACCGATCACTACATTCTCAGCTACAATTGCCTTATTCAATTCACAATCTTCACCAATGACTGTCTCATTCATAATAATGGAATCCCGCACAATAGTGCCTCTTCCTATGTTGACTCCACAACCGATCACGGAATTATATACCTCTCCGTAGATATCGGATCCTTCTCCGATAATGCTGCGCTCCACTTTGCTGGAATCTGCTATGTACTGAGGCGGCAGGGACTCACTCTTGGTATAGATCTTCCAGTATTCTTCATATAAGTTAAATATGGGCACCAGGTCGATCAGTTCCATATTGGCTTCCCAGTAAGAACTCAAGGTTCCTACATCCTTCCAATATCCATTGAACTCATAAGCATACAACGGCGCTCCCTTGTGGTGACAATAAGGGATCACATGCTTCCCAAAATCAAGGGCCGGTTCATCTGCCATGGTAACAAGGGCTTCCTTCAGTGTCTTCCAGTTAAAAATATAAATTCCCATGCTGGCCAGGTTACTCCTGGGATGAGCAGGCTTCTCTTCAAACTCTGTAATCCTTCGGTTCTCATCTGTGATCATGATACCGAAACGACTGGCTTCTTCCATAGGTACCGGCATGACGGCGATGGTCACTTCCGCTCCATTGGCCTTGTGGAAATCCAGCATCACTTCATAGTCCATCTTGTAAATATGATCACCTGACAGAATCAATATATACTCCGGGTTGAAACTTTCCATATAGTCAAGATTCTGATAAATGGCATTGGCTGTGCCTGTGTACCATTCACTGTTGGTGCTCTTCTCATATGGTGGCAGAACAGTGACTCCTCCTATGTTGCGGTCCAGATCCCAGGGGATACCGATACCGATATGTGTGTTCAACCTAAGGGGCTGATACTGTGTAAGCACGCCAACTGTATCCACCCCTGAATTGATACAGTTGGACAGAGGAAAATCGATAAT
>JAZRJO010000146.1:0-1963 GCA_045645825.1 Acetatifactor sp.
CAGTTCATTGGTGAACTGGTCGCCCTTGATGTAGACAATATTGGCATTGGGGTTGTCCTTGCGAATGCCGTTGGCAATGGCGTACAGCAGGTGGGTCTTGCCAACACCGGGAGGGCCGTAGATAAACAGGGGATTGTAGACCTGACCGGGCACATTGGTGACGGCAATACAGGCGGAGTGAGCGAACCGGTTGGAGGGACCCACCACAAAATTATCGAAGGTAAACTGGGGATTGAAATCCATGGAGGTAGGAGACTTGCCCTTCTGTTTTCTGGCGTTCAGCTCTTCATCGCCGAAGACCAGCAGCTTGGCGTCGGAATTGAAGATTTCCTTCAGGGCTTCCTGGATGGAATGGGTATAGCGGCGGCGGATCACTTCCCGGCGGAAATCCGAAGGAGAGTAGAGGATCAGATTATCCTCATTCAGTTCTACAACTTCAGCATCGTCAAAAGTAGCAGACACCACAATGGGTCCCAGCTGTTCTTCAATATAGCTGATGATCTTGGCCCAGACATAAGCGGATGAATACATAAAGCGGCCCCTCTCTTTCGTTTTTATGGAAGCCTTGAAACGGCTTTTGTGAAGGCTTTTTCTGATGGAAAAAATTCTCTGTGCGGCATACTCCGCAAGCCATTTTCAAGCATAATATTTCACCCTAAATTTTATCACATATTCCCATAAATCTCAAGGAAATTTTGTAGGAATTGAGATGATAAAATAACCAAAAAGGGGTGTTTTTCCGGAATGAAAATGTACAGTTTTTCGGTGGAAAAAAAGCACTGTTTTTCCGGAGGAAAAGGCGCCTTGAAAACACATTCATACGCCCGGGAAGGACACTTATCCAACCTACTGCAAACCATTCTAAAATAGTAATCGAATTTCGTCAGTTTGTTGCTTGATTATCATGGGGTCCTATGATAAAATACATGATTAAGAAACAGAAAAAATATTCTGATTTATCTTTACATTTTCATATACAGGAGCTTATTCCTATGCCTACTGTAAAGAAAGCCTGGACGTATCTTGTGATCGTTTTTCTGGCTTTGGGAGCATCCCTCAACTATGAGCTTTTCGTCTTCCCGAACCAGTTTGCACCTGCAGGTCTGAACGGTATCTGCACGATGATTCAGCACCTCAGCGGAATTTCTGTAGGATACTTAAGCCTGCTGATCAATGTTCCTCTGGCCATCTGGTGTTACATCGAAGTCAGTAAGCCCGTTGCTACCCGCTCCATGATATATGTTATTACCTTCTCCGTGGGCCTGCTGATTCTGGACCGGGTGGATCTGTCCGCTTTCTACTATACGACGGAAAACGGAACCAGTAAGATTCTGGGCCCCATGGTGGCCGGCGTGATTCAGGGTTATGTCTATTCCATCCTCATGAAGGCCAGCGCCTATACCGGCGGTACGGATTTCATTTCCGCCATCGTCCATAAGCGCAATCCCAGCAAGTCTGTTCTGGGCTTCAGTTTTACATTGAATGTCTTTGTGGCAATTTCCAGCTACTTTGTTTACGGCTTCCAGATGGAGCCTGTGATCCTGTGCATCCTGTACAGCTTCATGTCTTCCACTGTTGGTGAACGGCTGCAGAAGTCCGGTAAGGAAGCCATCTGCTTTGAGATTATCACAGATTATCCTCTGGAGATTACCGGAGATATCATCGCCAAAACCGGACATTCCACCACGCTGATTCCCGCGGTTGGCATGTATTCCGGCAAGGAAACCAATATGCTGATCTGTGTGGTCAACAAGACCCAGGCATCCGCTGTCATTGATATCTGCCGCAGTTATCCCAACACCTTCACCATCATGGATCCTGTGGGCCAGGTGGTGGGCAACTTCAAGAATATGTCCGAAAAGGGCAGAGAAGTTGTATCTGTTCTGGACGGCGGAGACGGCAAAACCTTGTAATTTATAATTACAAATTTTTGTAATTTATAATTTTTAGCCCGTACAATCTA
>JAZRJO010000147.1:0-1702 GCA_045645825.1 Acetatifactor sp.
AAGCACTTGGAGTAAAAGAGGAGGTAGAAAAATAATGAGTAGCGCCAAGAACCACGCTGAAGTGATCAAACAGATCAGCGGCGTGAATCCATTAAAATGTATGAAATGCGGAAAATGTTCTGCTACCTGTCCATCATTTAATGAGATGGATATCAAACCTCATCAATTCGTATCTTATGTACAGAACGGAGACATAGAATCTTTAGCGGAATCAAAATCCCTCTGGAAATGTCTTTCCTGCTTTGCCTGTGTGGAGCGCTGTCCCAGAGATGTAAAGCCGGGCAAATTGATCGATGCAGCAAGGCAGATGGTGGTACGTGAAAAGGGTGGAGATTATCTGTCCGCCGATGAGATTCCGGAATTACTTGATCCGGAGACTCCGCAGCAGCTCTTAGTAAGTGCATTCAGAAGATATAGGAGGTAAGTTATATGCAGAGAATAGGAGTATTTGTCTGTCACTGCGGAAGCAATATTGCCGCTACGGTAGACGTGAAAAAAGTGGCTGAAATGGCACTTTTAGAGCCGGGTGTTGTACATGCAGAAGACTACCAATATATGTGTTCGGAAGCAGGACAGGCTAAGATCGCAGAAGCTATCAAAGAAAAGAATCTTACAGGAATTGTTGTATGTTCCTGTTCACCCCGTATGCATGAAACTACATTCAGAAACGCTGCTGAGAGAGCAGGGTTGAATCCATATATGGTAGAAATTGCCAATATTCGTGAACATTGTTCCTGGATTCATAAGAATATAGAGGAAGCAACGGAAAAAGCAGTTATCCTTGCCAGAGCAGCCATTGCAAAGGTGAATCTAAACGCACCTTTAAAACCGGGTGAAAGCCGTGTTACCAAACGTGCGTTAGTGATCGGAGGAGGTATTGCCGGTATCCAGACAGCATTAGACATTGCTGATGCGGGATATGAAGTAGATATCGTAGAAAAGACACCAAGTATCGGCGGAAGAATGTCACAGTTAGATAAAACTTTCCCCACACTGGATTGTTCTGCGTGTATCCTCACACCAAAGATGGTAGAAGCAGCAGCTCATGAAAAGATTACAATTTATACATATAGTGAAGTAGAAAAAGTATCCGGCTTCGTAGGTGATTTTACCGTAGATATCAGAAAGAAAGCCCGTTATGTAGATGCAAATAAGTGTACGGGCTGCGGCGTTTGTCAGGAAAAATGTCCTTCAAAGAAATCCTTAAGTGAATTCAACCGTGGACTGAATACGAGAAGCGCTATTTATACACCTTTTGCACAGGCAATTCCCAATGTACCGGTGATCGATACACAGGCATGTACCAAATTCAAAACCGGTAAGTGCGGTGTTTGTTCCATAGTATGTCAGGCAGGCGCCATTGATTATACACAGAAAGATGAGATCATCACAGAAAAATACGGTGCCATTGTAGTTGCAACCGGTTTTGATACCATCAAACTTGATAACTATGATGAATACGCATATAACCAGAGCAAGGATGTTATTACGTCACTTGAACTGGAGCGTGTCATGAACGCAGCCGGCCCCACAAAAGGCCACTTGGAACGTCTTTCTGACGGAAAGCATCCAAAGGAGATGGTATTTATCCAGTGTGTGGGAAGCCGTTGCTCAGACAGCAGGGGTAAGAGCTATTGTTCTAAGATCTGTTGTATGTATACAGCGAAACACGCAATGCTGATCCGCGATAAATATCCTGATG
>JAZRJO010000148.1:0-2131 GCA_045645825.1 Acetatifactor sp.
ATCTATATTGGTCATATTCCGGAAAACGGTGATCTGGCACTGACCGGATTGGGATTGTGTTTTCCGATTATTATGATCGTCATGGCATTTGCCAATCTGATCGGCGGAGGCGGAGCACCTCGGGTTGCAATTTTTATGGGAAGGGGAGAAAAGGAAGAAGGGGAGCGTATTATCGGAAGCAGTGTGGTCACATTGGTCGTGATAGCTCTCGTTATCACAGTTTCACTGGAACTTGCTGGTGAAAGTGTGCTCAGACTTTTCGGCGCAAGTGATCAGACCTTGCCATATGCGCTTAATTATATGCGTGTGTATGTGATCGGAACAGTATGCGTCATGATGTCGCTGGGGCTTAATCCATATATTACCACCCAGGGCTTTTCCAAAGATGCAATGAAGACAGTGATCATTGGTGCGGTTGCCAATATTATTTTAGACCCGATTTTCATTTTTGGACTGGATATGGGTGTACAGGGTGCGGCTTTGGCAACGATTATATCCCAGGGAATATCTGCTGTATGGGTGCTGCGATTTCTCACAGGCAAGAAGACGATCTTGAGAATCAGGAAGGAATACCTTAAGATCGATCTGAAAGTGATCCTTCCGGTAATGGCACTGGGTGTCTCACCCTTTATTATGAGTGCAACTGAGAGTGCGATCAATATTGCATTTAATATGTCACTGTCTGATTACGGCGGTGATGTGGCAGTGGGAGCGATGACCATCTTAAGCAGTATTATGTCGCTGCAAATGATGCCGGTACAAGGCATTTCGCAGGGTGCCCAGCCCATTATCAGTTACAATTACGGGGCATCCAATATGGACAGAGTGCGTATGACCTACCGCCTGTTGTTGATCTGCTGCCTAAGTTATACTTTTGTTTTTTGGTTTGCAGTTCAATTGTTTCCGGGTGCCTTTGTCAGTATCTTTAATAAATCTCCTGAACTATTGGAGACGACTACATGGGCTCTTAGGATATATATGGCTGTATCAGGTCTGTTCGGGATTCAGATGGCCGTACAGCAGACGTTCGTTTCGCTGGGACAGGCAAAACTTTCGCTTTTCATTGCTTGTCTGAGAAAGATTATATTGCTGATACCTTTGATCTTTATCTTGCCCAACTTCTTTGCAGACAAGGTGTTTGCGGTGTTTCTGGCAGAACCGGTGGCGGATTTTGTGTCCGTTTGTGTGGCAGGGACGTTGTTCTTGTTAAATATCAAAAAGATTCTGGCTAAGAAGACAAAATAGAAGAAAATATTAGTTGACAGATGCCCCAAAAAGGGCTAAAATGGTTACAGTTTCGTAAAGTAATATGGCAAAGCTTTGATGAGGAAAAGTAAGAATCCCATGGTTTCAGAGAGCTGCCGGTTGGTGTGAGGCAGTATCGCAAGATTCTGAACTGGCCTCGGAGCATCTGCGGGGAACGTTTCTGTGTCTGTTTCACACAGTTACAAGTAGTTGCAGGCGGGTTCTCCCGTTACAGAGAGTTAAAGTGCACAGATTGTTTTCGGTAGAATATGGTCTGTGAAGTAGAGTGGTACCACGGAAATTTCAAGCCCTTTCGTCTCTATATGCGATAGGGCTTATATTTTTTTACGTGCCTGTTGTGTGGAATCACGATATTAATCAGAAAGGAATACGATGGCAAATCATGGAAAGAGTTTACAATCCAAAAGAAATTGAAAAAAAATGGCAGACCTATTGGTCAGAAAATGAGACCTTTAAGACAGATGTATGGGACTTTAGCAAGCCCAAATATTATGCGCTGGATATGTTCCCATACCCTTCAGGAGTAGGTTTACATGCAGGACATCCGGAAGGATATACTGCTACTGATATTGTATCTAGAATGAAGAGGATGCAAGGGTATAATGTACTTCATCCAATGGGATACGATTCCTTTGGTTTGCCGGCAGAACAATATGCGGTAAGCACAGGTAATCATCCAAATGGATTTACACAGGAAAACATTAAGACTTTCTCAAATCAGTTGAAAGAATTAGGTTTTGACTATGACTGGTCTAAAGTAATTGCAACTTCTGACCCATCATTCTACAAATGGACACAGTGGATTTTTAAAAAATTATACGAAGATGGATATGCAAAGCTTGTTGATATGCCGGTTAACTGGTGT
>JAZRJO010000149.1:0-2593 GCA_045645825.1 Acetatifactor sp.
ACCGCACCTACAGCCACCTGTCCTTCATAGCTCTCTCCGCCCGCCTCGCAATGGATCAGTGCGGCCAAAAGCGTGATGGTATCAGCATCTGCCGCATACTCACCATAATTCACATGACGTTTTGCTTCCTTCTCAGCCTTCTCTCTGGCCTTGATCTCTTCCAACGTCTCTCCGGTATCGATCAGGAAATCCAAAGTCACATAATCAGAAGATACGTAACCGTTCTTTCCTTCATAGTTGATGCAGATCCATTTATTTTCTTCTATGGATCCTTCCACAGACTCTTCTATGGATACTACTTCAACTATCTCTCCCTTTGGAAGAATACCGTACACACCCGACTCAATATTGGCTTCCTTACGGACACGGAGTGCATCATCCAAATGTGCCACCATCTTGCCTACACTATTGGCCAAGTTTTCCGCCTCCTCACCAAACAGCAGATATTCATCCTTGGCCCATCCGATGAGATTACCGGACTGTAATTTGGTCCAGCCATCTCTTCTCTCCAGAATGGTACCGCCACAGTCCTTATATAACTTTCCTATTTTTTTTGCATTTTCATCTGCTTCACTTCTGATGTTGAGCGCATCCTTTACATTTGCCATGACTCTTGTAGATTCCGGCTCTTTTTCAGTCGTTACCTTCTTATCTGCAACATTCACTACCCCGGTGCTATTCATCGCGCTGGGATCCAGTATGGCTGCCACACCGCCATTCAAAGAATCCAGGTAATTCCTCTTGCTGCCAGCTTGTGCGGTCATGCCTGTCTGCACTGTCAGGGATACGGATAACACAATTCCCAACAAAGCTACAAGCAGCCTTCTGCTTCTTGCCATTTTCTTTACCTCCAACAAATCTCAACGTACTGTGTTATAAACACATGATATTTTATCAGGTTTATAACCAAATTATTACATAATTGTTAAATTTGTTACGGGTGTTATAATAGCAAATGTTTTTAGGTTTGTCAACCCCAAAATTTTCCATATAAAATTATCATAAGTTCCTGGACTTCTCCACACAAGCCTCCACAGCATCCATCACTGCTGCCCGAAAGCCCTTTTCCTCTAAGACTTTTACAGCTTGTATGGTAGTTCCTGCCGGGGAGCACACCATATCTTTCAGCTCTCCGGGATGCCTGCCGGTCTCCAGTACCATCTTGGCACTGCCAAGGACTGCCTGGGCTGCAAATTCATAGGCCTGCGCTCTTGGCATACCCTCTGCCACAGCCGCATCAGCCATAGCTTCGATGAACATAAATACATAAGCAGGGGAACTGCCGCTGATACCCACTACCACATCCATCAGGCGCTCCGGTACCACACTGGCTGTGCCAAATGCCTGAAGCAGACAAAGCACCTGAGAAAGCTCCTGCTCTGACACGTTATCTGAAGAACACACACCGGTGCAGCCCTCCAGAACCAACGCCGGGGTATTGGGCATACAGCGAATGATTTTCAGAGCCCTGTTGCCAAAGGCTTCATACAGGTAGTCCAGAGTTTTACCTGCCGCGATGCTTACGATCAACATTTCTTCTGTCACTACATCCTTGATCTGATCAATTACTTCCCCCATGAAACCCGGCTTCACTGCAAGAAACAGGATGTCCGCATTCCTTGCCACCTCACGGTTATCCAGAGTCACATGCATGTTAAATCTTTCCTTTGCTGTATTCAGGGCCTTTTCAGTTTTGTCTGAGCCCCAGAGTGCACTTTGTTCTGCCACACCTTTCTTAAGCATACCACCAATGATGGCACTGGCCATATTTCCAAGTCCTATAAATCCGATTGTCATAATCTTTCTCCCTAACCTTTCTAAATTTAAATCCGTTGTCTATGAGCCTCATACATTAAAAGCGCTGTGGCTATGGCTGCATTTAACGACTCTACCTGTCCTTCCATGGGAATCTTGAGATAATGCTCTGCCATGTCTGCCGTCCCTTTTTTCAAACCGTTGCCTTCATTTCCGATCAGGAAAGCAGAAGGCTCTCTGAAAGAAAAGCTGTCATAATATTTCTGTCCCTTCAAGTGAGCTGCATAGGTATGTATGCCTTTTTTGTGCAACATGCGGAGGGTATCAGCCATATTCTCCACATACACAAAAGGCACACGATAAACAGAGCCCATCGTTGCTCTGATCACCTTAGGATTAAAAATGTCCACCGTACCAACCGACATGATCACACCTGTGATCCCAGCACCTTCTCCTGTCCTCACAATAGTCCCCAGATTCCCCGGGTCCTGCAGATCCTCTAATACCACAAACAGAGGATTCTCCCGGTCTACAAGTTCTTCCAAATGATACTGTGGTCTCTTCAAAACTGTCAAAATACCCTGTGGAGTCTGGGTATCAGACATTTTGCGGAATACCTCTTCCGATACCGTCTCATAGCCTGTCTGTAGAAGCTTCTTCCATATAAGCGGATTCTGCTTTGCTTTGTCCAGACAATCCTCAGACAAATAGATTTCCCGGATCCACTCTTGCGGAGCCTCCTCCAGCATCTTAAAGCCTTCTGCAAGAAAAATGTCAGATTTCTTACGTTCCTTTGCTTTCGTCTGCCACTGTACTACTTGCCGCACCTTCTGATTTG
>JAZRJO010000150.1:0-4212 GCA_045645825.1 Acetatifactor sp.
CTTGTGCAGGTACTGTCTGTTTTTCTTGATACCCTATTGATTTGTACTGCTACCGCTTTTATGTGCCTGTCCTCAGGCGTAAGCTACAACGCAGATATGAGCGGTGCTGCATACGTACAGAGTGCGCTGAAGGCAAGTTTAGGTGCTTGGGGGCCTATATTTATTACCATCTCTATGACCCTATTTGCCTTTACCACACTGATCGGCAACTACTCTTACTGCGAAGGCTGCCTGACCTTTATCCTGAACCGGAAACCTTCCCAGGTCTGTCTTGTCCTCTTTCGCATCCTGGCCACTGTGTTGGTATTTGTAGGTGCCATTGCCAGTGCAGGTCTGGTATGGAACATGGCTGACATGACCCAGGGACTTATGGTAATCGTTAACATGCCCGTGATCCTCCTTCTCATGAAACCTGCCATGAATTGTCTGAAAGATTACTGCCGTCAAAGAAGAGAAGGCATCGATCCCCACTTCCGTGCCAAGGATATCAACATCAAGGAAGACCTTGATTTCTGGCAATAAAAAATTAATAACCAAAGGAGTCACTAATGAGCATATTAAATGTAGAGCACTTAACCCACGGTTTCGGCGACCGTGCCATTTTCAATGATGTATCTTTCCGTCTGTTAAAAGGGGAACACATCGGTCTGATCGGTGCCAACGGCGAGGGTAAGTCTACTTTCATGAATATTATTACCGGCAAATTAATGCCCGACGAGGGCAAAATTGAGTGGGCCAAGAATGTCCGCGTAGGATATCTGGATCAGCACACTGCCCTGACAGCAGGACAGACCATCCGGGACGTGCTGTCTTCCGCCTTTGATTTTCTATATGATATGGAAGCACAGATGAACGAGATCTGCGATAAAATGGGGGATGCCACACCGGAAGAATTGGATCAGTATATGGAGGATCTGGGCACCATTCAGGATCTTTTGACCATGCATGATTTTTATATGATCGATTCGAAGGTAGAGGAAGTGGGACGTGCCCTGGGGCTTGCGGACATTGGATTTGAACGGGACGTAACGGAATTAAGCGGCGGCCAGCGTACCAAAGTATTGTTGGGCAAACTGCTCTTAGAGAAGCCTGATATCCTGCTTCTGGACGAGCCTACCAACTATCTGGATGTGGAGCACATTGAATGGCTGAAGCGTTATCTGAATGAATATGAGAATGCTTTTATCCTGATCAGTCATGACATTCCTTTCCTGAACAGTGTCATCAACCTGATCTATCATATGGATAATCAGGAGCTGAACCGCTATGTGGGTGATTATGATAAATTCCGGGAAGTCTATGCCATGAAGAAATCTCAACTGGAAGCTGCCTACAATAAGCAGCAGAAGGAGATTGCCGATCTGAAAGATTTTGTGGCACGCAATAAGGCTCGTGTGGCCACACGTAACATGGCTATGTCCCGTCAGAAGAAGCTGGATAAAATGGACGTGATCGAGCTGGCTGCTGAGAAGCCCAAGCCGGAATTCCACTTCCGGGAGGCTCGTACACTGGGCAGGTATATTTTCCAGACCAAAGACCTGGTGATCGGTTATGATGAACCCCTCTCCCGTCCCTTGGATCTTTCCATGGAGCGCGGACAAAAGATCGTGCTCACCGGTGCCAACGGTATTGGTAAGACCACCCTGCTTAAGAGTATCCTGGGCCTAATCCCGCCTTTAAGCGGTCATGTGGAACAGGGTGATTATTTGGAGATTGGTTACTTTGAACAGGAGATGAGCCAGGATGTGACTACTACCTGTATTGAAGAAATCTGGCAGGAGTTCCCCGGCTTTACCCAGTACGAGGTGCGTTCTGCGCTGGCCATATGTGGCCTTACTACCAAACATATCGAGAGCAAAGTAAAGGTTTTAAGCGGCGGTGAGCAGGCTAAAGTACGACTGTGCAAGTTGATCAACCGCGACACCAATGTGCTACTTCTGGACGAGCCTACTAACCATCTGGATGTGGATGCCAAGGAAGAACTGAAGAGGGCACTGAAAGCATATAAGGGCAGCATTCTTATGGTGTGCCACGAGCCGGAATTCTACGACGGCCTTGCTACCGACGTGTGGGACTGCACCAAATGGACCACCAGAGTGTTTTAGCGGAGAAAATAGACAGGCTACAGTTGAACTGCCAAGTGCAACTGTAGCCTGTTTGCTTTCATACACTGATTTGTGGCTTTCTTACTCAAACTGGGCCGCGTATAATTTATAATAAAACCCTTTCTTTGCCATAAGGATCTCATGTGTCCCCTGTTCCACCACATCACCCTGATTTACCACCAGTATATTATCCGCATTCTGTATGGTAGACAGTCGATGGGCGATCACGAAGCAGGTCTTTTCCTTCATCAATTCCCTCATAGCTTTCTGAATCTGCCGTTCTGTGCTGGTATCCACATTAGATGTGGCCTCGTCCAGAATCAACATCCTTGCATTATAAAGCATGGCCCGGGCAATGGTGAGCAGCTGTTTCTGTCCCTTGGAAATATTGCCTCCATCCTCGCTGATAACGGTCTCATATCCTTGGGGCAGGCGCATGATAAAGGGATGAATGCGTGCTGCTTTGGCTGCAGCTACTACTTCTTCCATGGTAGCATTCTCTTTGCCATAGGCAATATTTTCAAAAATTGTCCCCTTAAACACCCATGTTTCCTGCAATACCATGGCATATGCCTTGCGTAGGCTCTCTCTGGTGTAAGTTCTGGACTCTTTTAAATCTACATAGATACTTCCTTCATCCACGTCATAGAAGCGCATGAGAAGGTTGATGATGGTGGTTTTTCCGGCACCTGTAGGGCCTACGATAGCGATCAGCTTTCCTGCATCAGCTTTCATATTCAGGTTGTGGATAATGGTTTTATCCTTCACATACCCAAAGCGTACATTTTTGAATTCCACGCATCCTCGCACATGGTCCAGCACAGTGGCATCCTGGCTGTCCTTCACCTCTTCCTCCTGATCCAGCAGTGCAAAGACTCTCTCCGCTGCGGACAGTGCAGAATACAGTTCCGTCACGATATTGGCAATTTCATTGATGGGGCCTGAAAACTTTCTGGAATACAAGATAAAGGAAGAAATCTTACCCAGATCGATCATTCCGCCCATAAACAGCATGGAACCGAACATAGCCGTCAGGCTTAAGCCGATATTGTTGATAAAGACCACACTGGGGCCCATGGTCATACCATAGTAAGCTGCATCATAGAACGCATCGGAAGCCTCACCATTGATCTTATCAAACTTTTCCGAAACCTTGTCCTCATAAGCATAGGCAATGATACTTTTCTGTCCGGAAAACATCTCTTCCACAAACCCGTTCATCTCCCCATACTTGGCAGACCTCTTGGAGAATCTGGGCTGGGTGATCTTACGCATTTTGGCCGTATAAACAGTGGCCGCAGGTATGGTCACCAGCGACACCACTGCCAAGACAGGAGAAATAGATACCATCATCACAAAGGAACCCACCACCGTCACCAGACTGGTCATGATAGCCACCACATCTGTAGCCAGACAGGTAGACACCACATCCACATCATAAGACACACGGCTGATAATATCTCCTGCCTGATGGGTATCAAAAAATCCCACCGGAAGCCGCATCAGCTTATCAAAAATATCCTTGCGCATCTTTTTGGCAATAAACCGGCTCACATACATCATGATCACACTGATGGAAATGCCCAGTCCGGAAGATACCAGATAAAACAGAAGCATGCGCCCGGCATAAAAATACACCTTGTCAAAATTCACTTTGCCCTTACCGGCTGCTGCCTCATTGATGGCTTCCCCTGCCAGCTTGGGTCCGAAAAGAGCCAACACGTTACTTGCAAAACTCAAAATCAATACGAACAATATGATCCACTTAAATTCTTTCATGTAACCCAGAAGTCTCAGGAGCGTCCCCTTGGTATCCTTGGGCTTTTTCATTACTGCATCTCTCTTAGCCATTCCCGTACTCCCCCATCTGTGTTTTATATATATCCTGATACATCTGACAACTTAGCATCAGTTCTTCATGTGTACCATAACCGATGCACCGCCCCTCATCCAGCACCAGGATCTTGTCCAGACTCATAATGGAACTGATACGCTGGGCAATAATGATCGTAGTCGCATCGCCGTGGTTCTCCCGGATGGCTTTCCTTAGTGCCGCATCCGTCTTATAATCCAGTGCACTGGAGGAATCGTCCAGGATCAAAATCTC
>JAZRJO010000151.1:0-2689 GCA_045645825.1 Acetatifactor sp.
ACGATCCGACTTGGCAGCCTCCTCAGTTGCTTTTTTTACTAGTGCTTTTTCTTCAGCATCCTGTACGCGTTTGCGAACCAAAAATTCATAGGCAGAATCACGGTCTTCCATGTTCTGGTAACGCAAATACAGATTGTTCACCAATACTTCCTGTTTCTTTTCCTCATCTGAGATAGGTCCCATGAGACTCAGGGGCGGTAATACCTTGCATTTTTGTACAATGCCGGGTATACCTTCTTCGTCCAGAACAGAGATCAGTGCCTCACCGGTTCCCAGAGCGGTTAACACTTCTTTGGTGTCAAAGGCAGGATTGGTGCGGAAGGAATTGGCTGCAGCTTTTACAGCCTTTTCATCGGTAGGAGTATAAGCCCGCAGGGCATGTTGGATCTTATTGCCCAACTGACTCAAAACCCCATCGGGAATATCTCTGGGATTCTGGGTGATAAAGTAAATCCCCACACCTTTGGAACGGATCAGCTTCACGATCTGTTCAATCTTATCTTCCAAAGCTTTGGAAATATTGTCAAACAAAAGATGTGCTTCGTCAAAAAAGAAAATCATTCTGGGCTTGTCACGGTCTCCAATCTCAGGCAGTGTCTCAAAAAGTTCTGAGAGCATCCACAAAAGGAACGCAGAATATAGTGTGCCGTCATTGGCAAGGGTTCTGCAGTCCAGAATATTGATATTACCTTTTCCGCCATCCCCACAGGCAAACCAGTCACTGATATTCAACGCAGGCTCTGCAAAAAACTGTTCCCCACCCTGGGTCTCAAGTGCCACTACGTGGCGCAGAATGGCAGCCACACTCTGCTTGGAAATATTGCCGTATTCCAGCGTAAAATCCTTGCTGTTTTCGCTGACATACTGCAGCATGGCTTTCAGATCCTTGGTGTCAATGAGCAAAAGATCATTGTCGTCTGCAATTTTAAATACGATGGTCAAAATATCAGACTGGGTGGCGTTCAGATTCATCAGCTTAGACAAAAGAACAGGACCCATTTCAGAAATCGTAGTGCGCAAAGGAATCCCCATTTCTCCATAAATATCCCAGAATACAGAAGGATAGGAGTGGTAATCAAAGCCACACTGATTCAAGCCAAAACGCTGGATACGTTTCTGCATATCCTCGCTGTTTACGCCGGGACGGCACATGCCGGACAGATCGCCCTTGACATCCGCAAGAAAAACAGGAACGCCGGCATCACTGAAAGATTCAGCCAGAACTTTCAGGGTGATCGTTTTACCGGTACCTGTGGCGCCGGCGATCAGGCCGTGACGGTTGGCCATCTTTGGTAAAATACATACTTTCTCTCCGTCGGCATCGCCGATCCAGATCTTATTGTTATAATACATGATAATCCCTCCATTTGTAGGTCTTGTTTGTGTTGTTATGTATTACGCTTAGCTTAAGTATACCTTGTATTGTGGCAGACTGCAAGGGAAATTTGTGCATAATTATGAAGAGGTGAGGTGAGAATAAAAATGGAATTGAGGCCTTTTTCACGAGCTTGCAATTCTACATCAGATTGTGTATAATAAGTAAAATTTTATTTTGTTATAAGAAACAGACAATTTAGGCGAGGAAACAGTCAATGAAATTATTGATTATCAGACACGGTGATCCGGATTATAGTATAGATTCTCTCACAGAAAAGGGTTGGAAAGAGGCAGAGTATCTTTCCCAAAAGCTTACAAAGCTGGATATTAAAGCATTTTATGTATCCCCTTTTGGCAGAGCCAAAGATACTGCATCCTGCACATTAAAGAAGCTGGGTAGGACAGCAGTGGAGAAAACATGGCTGAGAGAATTGCAGGTGGAGATCAGACGGCCGGACAGACCACAGCGAGGTAGCATCCCCTGGGACTGGCTGCCACAAGACTGGACGAAGGAGGAAAAGTACTACTGTTATAATAAATGGATGGATACCAAGATCATGCAGGATGGGAATGTCCGGGAAGAGTATGAGTGGGTGACAACCGAGTTTGATAAGCTGCTTCAAGAACACGGATATGTCAGAGAAAAACATTATTACAGAGTAGAGCAGGCCAATGAGGACACGCTGGTGTTTTTCTGTCATTTTGGTATAGAATGCGTATTGTTAAGTCATCTGCTGAATATTTCCCCTATGCAGCTTTGGCATGGAATGTGCGCAGCACCTTCTTCGGTGACTACGGTAGTGACGGAAGAACGCAGAAAAGGGATTGCTTCTTTCCGCATGCTCTCCTTTGGAGATATTTCGCATCTGTATGCCAATGAGGAATCGCCGTCTTTTGCTGCAAGGTTCTGCGAGTGTTTTGACAAGAAAGAGCAAAGACACGATTGATGGTAAGGTGGTTGGAAAGGTGATAACAATGGAAAAACGTGTGCGCATGAGTACCCTGTGCTACATCGAAAAGGATGGCTGTTATCTGATGTTGCACAGAGTGGTTAAGAAAAACGATATCAATAAAGATAAATGGATCGGCGTAGGCGGTCATTTTGAAGCCGGGGAAAGCCCGGAGGAATGTGTGACCCGGGAAGTAAAGGAGGAAACCGGTTACACCTTGACCTCTTATCGCTACAGGGGGATTGTCACCTTTGTGGCCGGTGAAGAAGTGGAATATATGTCCCTTTTCACGGCGGATGGCTTCGAAGGCATGCCCACTGCCTGCGATGAGGGTGTCCTTGAGTGGGTGCCTATGGGGAAGG
>JAZRJO010000152.1:0-1652 GCA_045645825.1 Acetatifactor sp.
TAGGTGCCGGTGTGGTGTTGGTTGTATTATTAGTTGTAGTGGTTATGTATTTTGCACTTCGTAAGCCGAAAAAGACGGAGGAGCAGAAAGAAGCTGATAAGATACAGGCAGTATTGAAAAGTGGAAAACAGAATTTAATGGGTATGCGCAGAATATCGATGGAGATTAAAAACGCGAGAATCCGTACACTTGGAACACAAATTGGTGTTCAGATTGAGAAGATCTTTCGTACATTAAAGGAAAAACCAGATCAGTTTGGATCTCTACGCCAGTTTTTTAACTATTATCTTCCAACATTGGAAAAGATTTTAGTGAAATATAAAGAGCTTGAAGGCAGTGGAGTACCGGCTGAGGAAGTGACGGAGAGTACGATTGCATGTCTCGAAAATATCAAGGTTGCCATGGATAAGCAATATCAGAATCTGTTTGAGAGCGATATCCTGGATCTGACAGTCGAAATGGAAGTCCTGACTCAGATTTGTAAGAAAGACGGACTTTTAACAGATGAAGATTTTCAACTAGAAATTGAATAAAGGTATTGATACAGAAGAGAAGGAGAGGGATAAATATGACATATACTGTGATATTGAATGAGTTGCCAACAACTTTACAACAGATGCAGGCAATGCCAGAGGCGTCTTTAAAGGAGCCACAGTATACGGCAGCACTTACGATCGCAGCACTGGCAGTCTATCCATCCGATAAACAGGCGGCATGTGAAATGTTAGAGTTCCTTCATGGTCCAAAGGGACTGTCCACATATGATAAGCAGTTTATTGCAGACCGTTTCAGAGATAAGGACTATGTGCCGCGTTCTTACTTTGAGGGAGCGACACCTCAGAATAATTACGAACCCAACAGACCATATAAACTTGTGATAGCTGAAAATCCATACAGCAGAGATCAATTGAAGGATGGGTATCTGACTCTGCATGTGAAATCCGGAGGAGCAGACTCTGCGCGTCAGATTAAGCTTCGGACGAAAGCGTCGACCGGACAGTGGTTCTTGTGGGAGCAGTTCTTACTTGCAGACATTCGAAAACCGGTAAGTGCAGATCCGTGGGCATAAAATAGACGAAAAGGAGAATGAGATATATGGCAGCACAGGTAACGAACTATCAATGTCCGGCGTGTACCGGACCGGTACACTTTTCACCGGAATTAGGAAAAGTAGTATGTGATTACTGCGGTTCTAGCTATGAATTAGAAGAAATTGAGGCACTTTACGCAGAAAAGGACGCCAAAGCGGCTGAGGCGATGGCCCAAGACGAGAAAGAAAATGAAAATCAGCAGAATGAAAATGAAGTAGAGGATAAAAGAGAAGGAACGGAATATACAGGCGATTGGGATACCTCAGCATTGAATGACAACTGGGGAGCGGACAGCGCTAACATGAAAGTATATAGCTGCCCATCATGTGGAGCAGAGTTGATCTGTGATGGGACAACAGGTGCTACTTCATGTCCATATTGTGGCAATCCGACCGTTGTCCCGGGACAATTCACCGGAGCATTAAAACCGAATTATGTGATTCCGTTTAAAGTGAAAAAAGAAGCGGCTATTGAGGCATTAAAAAAGCACTATAAGGGAAAATTCTTCCTCCCGAGCAGCTTCTCATCAGAGAATCATCTTCAGGAGATTAAGGGAGTTTA
>JAZRJO010000153.1:0-7224 GCA_045645825.1 Acetatifactor sp.
GGTGCTTCCATGTAAATCAGCTCCCCATCTATCAACTCAGCCCTCATATCATCGGGCAGAGCATAATAATCCGCTAATGTATAACTTCCCTGTCTGGCCGGATCAAAATATTGTGTGCGTCTTGAAGCCACATATGCTATATTACTTTCTTCCACGCCGGTCTTCTTCACCACAGGCGATAAATTATAACTGACATTATTTGATTCTGTATTACGGCATTTTTCTACGAATCCTTCCTCTTTCACATGTAAGTTATCCGACTCTCCCTCCGGAGACAATACCTTCATCAACGCAGTCAACGTATCATATCTTGGTGCTTTTGTTTCGCCATTTAGAATCTTATTGATCGTCCCTACCGGAACTCCTGACAACATTGCCAGTGCTTCTGTTGTCAGTCCCATCTCTTCTTTTCTAATTCTTACCACATCACCTATTTTCATCAATTCAATCATAACCCACCTATTAATTAACCTTTTTTTACATTTTATCCAAATACGGTTAATTTGTCAAGTGGTTTAGAGCAGTATCATTCTTTCCGATATATTCCCTTCTCTTGATCCCACACCCATCTGATGGTTTCCATCTGCCCTGTGATGTTATTCCATGCTGAAGTATAAAAATCAGTATTCCCCTCCTCCGTCTGCGTAAGAAATACAGAATGATCTTTCACGCCCACAGCTATGCCATTCTCACAGATATTTCGTATTTTTCCCCGAGAATCAATGGTATATAGCTCGAATATATTCCAATTGGAAGAACCGTAACTTCCCAGCGTCACATCCGGATAACCATCTTTGTTATAATCACTGATACGCAATTGAACTTGTCCCGGATAATTGTTAGTGCCCAAATTTGCTCTATCCAAAATTTTTCCATTAGGATCTAGCACTCGCAACTCACAGTTCCCCTTATAATTTTCATCGTAGATACCACCCCCGGGGGTACATCCTCAGCCTCCCTCTCCGGCAGATTCGTAAGAAAGCACGTGCTGTACTCTTTTATTAATATGCCAGCCACATCAGTGGATTAAACTATGGAGAAAGGGAGCAACAGACGAACAGCTACCAGCCCCCATAGAACAACATGTGTCCATTTCGGTGCCTTCTTAAGCAGTAAGCGAAGCAACAGCACTGCCAAGATCAACCAACTGGCAGCGATACTTCCTTACTGACTAATGATTTGACGATGGTACTCTCATTCTTCAGGACACCTCGCTCTGACAGACGCTTGATCACTGTATAAGTGGTGGTGGACTTCCAGCCAAGCTGCTTCTTACACAACTTCACCAACTCACTGCTTTTTACCGGCTCATGCTCCTACAAAAGCAGACAAAACGATATTCACTTTCGAAAACCTTGGGTGTATCCATCTTGCTCCTCCTTACTCTAATGCATTAGTGTTTGTTTTAGTCTGACGCATAAGAGTATTTCTGTCAAGACATTCCTTTATTGCACAAAAAAAAGAACCCTTGAAATTCAAGAGTTCCATGGCGGCAGGGCGACTTGAACCGGCACGGGGGTGCCCACAACAGATTTTGAGTCTGCCTCGTCTGCCATTCCGACACGCCGGCATTCATCAAAGCTCATCACTTGACAACAAAATTATTCTACCACACAATTCAAATTTTGACAAGAGTAAATTGTATATTTTTTGGCATAAATTTAAAAAATTTTTTATGTTAGTTTAGATGCAATTCTACTGCAATCTTATTCCCTTTCACCTGCACATCTGCCATGCTTCCCACGATCAGAGGCATCATTGGCGGCAAATGTCCCAGATCCACATCCATAATAACCGGCACATTTTTGCATGCTGCCACTTCCAGAATCGCCTGATATGCATCCAGGCCTATCATCTCCTGTCCAAAACACAGAGGCCTGCCTACAAGAAAGCCTTTCACATGCTGAAACCATCCTGCGTGCTCCATCTGCCACATAGCACGGCGGATACCAAATACATTAAGATCGCAGGACTCCAGGAACCAGATAATACCGTCTTCTTTATATTTCTCTACAAAATCAGTGGTATGGTCATAACAGGTTCCTAATAAATTCACCAGACAATCCATGCAGCCTCCAAGCAATCTGCCTGAAAAAGAAATTTCAGGGTTTTTATTACCCACTGTCATTTTCTCTGCTGCCTGCGCTCCCGTACTCCCTTGGTTTTCTCGCCCGTCATAGCAACGCAACACTCTTTTCTCTGTCACATGATAGGGCATCAGCGGGCTCTGTTCTCCCTTCAGAGATTCCTTTTCCCATTTGGGATACCCCTGTAGGGTCAGCTGTTTACCGGTGAGCAGTGCCATGGCATCTTTCACAGACTTATGCCAGGGCTCCATACCAAAGGTGGCTGCACAAGGACCGTAAATGGCCGCTGTGTCGCACATGGTCGCCAGCAAATATGTCATATTGGTATTATCAGAATAACCCATATACCACTTAGGATCAGCCTTGGCAATGGCGTCAAAATCCACATGGTCCAAAATCTCGCACATCAGCTCTCCGCCGCCACAGGAAATCAGACAGTCGTTATTCTTTGACAGATAGTACTCCGTCAATTCCCGGCCACAAGCTTCTGGCGTATTGCTGATGCCGATTCCTTTCCCCTCATAGCAGTTGGGTCCCGGATCCAGATGATATCCTTGTCGTTTCCATTTTTTTTGTGCATTCAAAAATGCAGAATAATATGGTTCAATGTTACAACCAAAGGATGGCGCCACAAAACCTATGGTACCACCCTTGGGTAAAAACTTTGCGTATTTCATACAATCTCCGTTTTCAGGGAAAAGTTAGGCCTCCCAGTTCATTTTATCAAAGATTGGAAAGCAATCAAAGGTTGCAAAATAATCTTTCGGTGTCTCAGCTCTACGGATCAATTCTACGCTACCGTCTTCCTTCAGAAGGAGCTCAGCTGATTTCAGCTTACCATTATAGTTATATCCCATAGCAAATCCATGAGCACCGGTATCGTGAATGGCGATGTAATCACCAATGGCAATCTTGGGCAACATGCGATCAACAGCAAATTTATCGTTATTCTCGCACAGAGAGCCGGTCACGTCGTATTTCTGATCACAGGGCATGTCTTCTTTGCCAAGCACTGTAATATGATGATAGGCCCCGTACATAGCAGGACGCATCAGGTTGACAGCACAGGCATCCACACCGATGTACTCCTTATGCGTGTGCTTCTCATGGAGCACCTGCGTCACCAGATGACCGTAAGGCGCCATCATGTATCGGCCAAGCTCTGTATAAATAGCTACGTCACCCATTCCTGCAGGCACCAGCACCTCTTCATATACCTTGCGAACACCTTCTCCGATGGCTCTGATATCATTAGGCTCCTGATCGGGACGGTAAGGAATGCCGATACCACCTGACAGATTGATAAAGGTGATATGCGCTCCGGTCTCCTCCTTCAGCTTGACTGCCAGTTCAAATAGTGTTTTCGCCAAAGTAGGATAATATTCGTTGGTCACGGTGTTGCTGGCAAGAAATGCATGGATACCGAAGTTCTCTACGCCTCTCTCCTTCATGATCTTGTAGCCCTCAAACAGCTGCTTGGTGGTAAAGCCATATTTAGCGTCTCCCGGATTATCCATGATATTGTTACTGATGGAGAAATATCCACCGGGATTGTAACGGCAGCTTAAGGTCTTGGGAAGATAACCGATGGTTTTCTCCAGAAAATCAATGTGGGTGAAATCATCCAGGTTAATGGTTGCTCCTAATTTCGCTGCATATTCAAATTCATGAGCGGGGGTATCGTTGGAAGAAAACATGATGTCCTCTCCCTTCACTCCCATTGCTTCACTAAGCATCAACTCTGTTAAAGAAGAACAGTCGCAACCACAGCCGTAACCTCTTAAGATATCGATCAGGAAGGGATTGGGGGTAGCCTTTACAGCAAAAAACTCCTTATATCCTTTATTCCAGGCAAATGCTTCTTTTAAGGCTTTGGCATTTTCACGAATTCCTTTTTCATCATAGATATGGAAAGGAGTGGGATATTTCTTTACGATCTCCTCAATCATTTCCTTTGTTACAAAAGCTTTCTTTTCCATTTTATCTTCTCCGCTATCAAACATTTTCAATCATACATTTTCAATTTGCCAGTCGATGGGATCTATTCCATGGCTCTGCAAAAATTCATTGGTCCGGCTAAAGGGCTTACTTCCGAAGAATCCTCTGTATGCAGAAAGAGGACTGGGATGAGGTGCCTTCAATATCAAGTGGTTAGGGTTGTTCAGCATACTTTCTTTCATCTGAGCCGGTCTTCCCCATAGTATGAATACAATGGGACGGTTCTGCTCATTCAGCGCTCTGATAGCTGCATCTGTAAACTGTTCCCAACCTTTGCCATGATGAGAATTGGCCTGATGTGCCCTGACCGTCAACACAGTATTCAACATCAGTACCCCTTGTTCTGCCCATTTTACCAGGTAACCGTTATTGGGAATATAGCAACCTAAGTCTTCGTGCAGTTCCTGATATATATTCACCAGCGATGGTGGGATTTCCACGTCCGGTTTTACCGAAAAACACAGTCCATGTGCCTGACCTACATTGTGGTAGGGGTCCTGACCGATGATGACTACCTTGACCTGACTTAAGGGTGTCAGATGAAAGGCTGTAAAAATATCATCAGCCGGTGGAAATACCTGTGTCGTATTATATTCTTCTTTTACAAACTGAAAAAGTTTGGCGTAATATGGCTTACTGAACTCCGGATTCAAAGCGTTCAGCCAGTCATTTTGTATCATTCCCATGTTGTTCTCCTGTATTCTGCATCACTTGCTTCTTTCAGACCGTGGGTACACTTCTCTTAATTATTACATCTACAGCCGTACAGAAACGCCTCGTTCACGCAGATATTCCTTTACCTGACGAATCTCTAATTCTTTATAATGGAACAGGGATGCAGCCAGCGCCGCCTCTGCTTTGGCATCTGTAAAGGCTTCATAAAAATGTTCTAATGTACCTGCGCCACCGGATGCAATGACCGGAATGGATACCTGCTCGGCAATGGTTCTGGTCAATTCCAGCTCATAACCTGCTTTGGTTCCGTCCGCATCCATACTGGTAAGAAGGATCTCGCCTGCTCCAAGCCTCTCCACCTCAATGGCCCATTCTACGGCATCCATGCCCATGTCCACACGACCACCGTTTTTATATATATTCCATCCGCTGCCGTCAGGACGTTTTTTGGCATCAATAGCTACTACCACGCACTGACTGCCAAATTTATCTGCGGCATCGCTTATAAGTCTGGGATTCAAGATAGCAGCAGAATTTACGGATATCTTGTCTGCACCCTCACGCAAGAGTACCTTGAAATCGTCCACAGTTCTGATACCGCCACCCACCGTAAATGGGATAAATACCTTGCTGGCCACTTCACGTACCCATTCTAACTGCGTGGATCTGGAATCGGAAGATGCTGTGATATCTAAGAATACCACTTCATCAGCCCCTGCTTTGTCATATGCTGCGGCAACCTCTGCCGGTTCGCCTGCATCACGAAGATTCACAAAATTAACACCTTTTACTACCCGGCCGTCTTTCACGTCCAGACAGGGAATGATTCTTTTTGTATGCATCTTATTTCCCCTCCTTTGTAAGTGCGATAAAATTACTGAGAATTTTCATACCTACTTCTGAACTCTTTTCCGGGTGGAACTGGCATGCAAACACATTATCTTTTTCTACGGATGCCTGAATAGGCACTCCGTATTCTGTGGCGGCTTTCACTATGAACTCATCCTCTGCCTGCAGGTAATAAGAATGCACAAAATATACATAAGAATTCGCTTCAATTCCTGCGTAAAGTCTTCCCTCATTAGGGTATGTAAGAGTATTCCAACCGATATGAGGAATTTTAATGCCCTCACCATCCGGTATTCTTACTATTTTACCTTTTAAAATACCAAGTCCATCTACGCCGGGACTTTCTTCACTGCTTTCAAATAACAATTGAAGCCCCAGGCAGATTCCAAGAAAAGGTGTACCACTGTCAGCCACCTGATGAATTACATCTATCAGCCCATATGTATGAAGCTTGTCCATGGCATCACCAAATGATCCTACTCCCGGTAAGATCACGCCATCTGCACGAAGTATGGTCTCCGGGTCCCTGGTCACTACTACCTCTTCACCCAAAGCAACCAATGCTTTTTCTACGCTTTTTATATTACGGGCATCATAATCAATTATCGCTATCATATCTTCCGCTCCCTTCACTTTAACAGTTTACCACATAGAGGCGAACCAGTCTACAGCATTTTCAGAAATTGATATTCCTTTTTCTTTTAATTCTTCCGTTAATTGGTACAAATTCTTGTTCACACGGATAAAATCAGCCTTCTGATTAAAATATCCGATCTTCTCAAAAGGAAATCTGATGACACTGGGACATTGCATACCTACTCCCAGTTCCAGAATACAAAGCTTTTTATTCAGAGTACCCTGCAGCCACTTGGTGTATTTCTGCCACTGGTCTAAATAGCCTCGCTCATCGTACTTCTCTGTATAAATATTATTGAGTATCTTATTGTTGCCGCATACCGGACAATCTCCTAAATTAAAAGTCTCTTGTGGATCCTCCATATATTTTACGATGTCAGCCTTCTCTACCCCTGTCAGCAACATCGGAGCATCTGAACAGGTTCCACCATTCCTGCACTGCTTTTTCATGCTCCCTCCACAAGGAGCAACAACTCTGCCTTCCTTGAATCCTGCATTCCACACATAATCATTGGTAGCTATCGATACTACAAAATAATTCTTTTCCTTCATTAACTCAGCAAGGTTACTCAATGCATGTTTTATCTTACAAACATCTTCGTATTTGTCAGCAAAATGACGATTTAAGGCAGGAATCAGCCAATCCTGCCCTGTGGCTTCCAACTTCTCTCTGGCTTCTTTATATTGCGGTATTTGCATAAGACAACGCTCACCATGGAATTCTTCTCCAACGCCTACTAAAACTAGATCTGCGTTTTGAATGATTGTTTTGATTCGATCTTTCATATTAGCCTAACCTCTCAACCATCTTTGATATCCATATATAACAAAAAAGAGTAGGTTGACGCTACTCTTTAAAAAGGTTTATACCTTCAAAACCGAACATTGAATTCTCTTAATTGACATTCCTTTGGAAATACCACAGGTATCTCCTGCGAAACTTGTTTCGCCTTCCCAGCCTTCAGGAAGTCGGATCGTA
>JAZRJO010000154.1:0-7930 GCA_045645825.1 Acetatifactor sp.
TATAGCGTCTCCTTTGCAATGTTCTTGATTCTGCCTATTGTAGCATAAGCACCAAAGGAAGACTTCACATAAGTATTCACGGGAACTGCAGCCTCTGCAGCCTGATCCTTCAACATGGTCTTATACTCTTCCCATTGGTCACTTGTATCAAAGATAAAGCCTTCTGCCTTGGCTTCCTTCATCAGCGCCTTATTCTGCTTGATGGTCTCTACTGCCATCTGCTGGAAGAAATCTTCCCAGGTCAGATAATCGGAATACATCTGGGTAGACAGATCTGCGGTCAGGTCCACACCCATCATGGACATGTACATACCATACTGGTTATAATATGTACTCAGTGACATATTGTAATAGTAGTCAAACTCTACCTTCGTAACTTTCTCCCCATCTACTTCCACATAAGTCTCATTCAGTGCGATAAAGTTACGAATCGGGAACGATGCAATGAAGCATACGATCACAGCCAGAATTACGATACCTACGATTCTGGTGATCTTCTTCTCTTTCTGATCCTTCGCTTCCTGTTCCCTTCTCTTTTGCATTCTTCGATCGTATCTGGTTACGATCTTCTCCTCCTGTACAGGAGCTTCTGTAATGTTTTCATTCTTAGACATAATGCATGTCTCCTTCCCTTTATTTCCATTCCCTCTGCTTTACGCTGACGGACGCTCATTCATTCTTTTGAAACAGCTGTACGTCGGCTCTAAACAGCCGGCACGGGCATCTTCCGCCCAGAATAAACCCATTATACCTCATTCTTTGTAAAAATGGTAGTCCTTTCACAATATTTTCACAAATCAGTTCAGCCAGAGACGAAAAAAGGATAAAAATCGTGCTAGCACGAATTTTTATCCTTTTTTCGTCTCTGAGGGAGCGCCCTCTTATGAGCAAAGATAGCCGCGAAAGCGGCGGAGAGCACCGCAGCTGCGGCTTTGCGAATGGGCGCGGGCTGAACGTCACTAGGGCAACTCTATAGCTGACACCCACTCTCTGTCATACGCCAGTACCTCTTCATATCCCACAGATGAAAGGTCTACTTTCATCTCTTTCAACAACTTCCGACTTTGCTCTTCACTTGCCGCCCGGATCATCTGCCAGGAGTAATCCACAATCACTTGCCTGCATGCGGCACGCTTATCCACTATTTCCTGTGGATGATCATATGAATTAATCACCGCGCCCGGTGCATAAGAAGGGATGATGGCAAGGCAATTACGATCGATCAAATATTCCATAGGCTCCAATGCCTCCATTCTCTCCTGCCAGGAAGCATCCGAGTTGGTGAATCGGTCTATGGTGGTGTTCCATAAAGTGTAATTATAAGCAAATCCGGATGGACTTACCTCCACAGTTGTCACCGTCTGAAGGTTTAATTTACAGGTACCCTGCTGCCAGGTGCCTCCTCCCCACTCCGTAGGCATCTGCACATCCACAGTATCCGTCTCTGGCTTCGTACCTCCAAAGGAAACCGCAATCTGTTTCGAAAAAACTTGTTCGCCAAAATCTGTCAGCACCGGATTCCCTTCCTCCATTTCCCAGGTAAGTCCCTGAGGCCCGGCAGCCTTTAAATCCGTCTCAGTTCCACTAAGCATGATTCCTTCTGTGGAATATAACCAGCCTATAAATTCTAAGATTCTGTCAGGATCTTCCGCATGGGCACTGATTCCTACATATTGCTCCAAATGACCCAACGGATTACAACCATAGGAGACTATTTTTATGTCTTCCACAGGCGCAAGGGCATAGCCTCCCGCATTCTCCTGTGGCTGCAAAGAAAGCAACACTTGCCTCTCTCGATAACGTTCCATGACTTGTTCCTGACTAAGTTCATCTGAATCCTCAGGGATTAATCCTCTATGATAAGCCTCCCTTAGCCATTCCAATGCATCCAGATACAAAGAATCCTTGTCTAAAAACTCCTCATGTCTGCCTTCTTTGTTGATCAGAAATCCTTCTCTTAGGCCACCCAAGGCACCCATCAATAAAGTGATATGATCCAGAAGGTCTGTATCATCATCCGTGTAAAGGAGAATTCCATCCTGTGAGATTCCTTCTACCTCCGCGGCCTTTTGCATCTCGTCCAACACATCTAAGAATTCCTCCATATCGTCAATATCCGGCATGTTAATATTCTCATACGCTTCCCAGTTCAGATACATACCATATCGGGGTATATTTTCTTCCGAAGGTGTCAATTTTGAAAGCCGGCTGACATGGGTTGGTAACACATAAACACCCTCCTGCACAAGCTGCCCATTCCAGTATTCATAGCTCTCCCGATAATCAACCAATTCTGAATTCTCCATGAATCCTTCCTCTAACAAAGTATCCAGATTCAACAGATATCCTTTTGAAATCAGCTCCTTGGGACTCATATCATCATTACTGCACACAAATATATCGGCCTTCTCAAGACTGTCTTCCTGAGACTTGTCCAAAAAGTTCAGCTGCAATTGAAACTTTTCTTCTAAAATCTTCGCATACCAACCCGTCTGCATTCCCTGATAATCGGTAAGTGAATCATATACATCTATCACCAGAGGTTCTCTATATGTACCCTCTTGCTTCGTACATCCTGTTAATGCGAGTAATCCTGCTGCCAATATCAGAAGCACACTCTTTTTCTTATTCATCCCTTATTTCCTCCAAAGCAGGCATCTGCCACCACTTTTAAATTCATATTCCGCTTTCTTTATAGAGTAAAATTTTATTGCGCAATTGTCAAATTAAATTTTTTTAAAATTTAGTGTACAAGATTTAAAACAAGCTTGAAATATGTCAAAAGAAGGAGTAGAATAGTGTGGGTTGAAATTATCTACATATTTAATCATATTCTAGAAAAAAAGAGAGGGATTAACATGAAAAATTATCAAAACAAATGGATCCGTGCGGCGATTCCCGCATTGTTGCTCCATTGCAGTATCGGTACTGTTTACTGCTGGTCCATTTTCAGCCAGGAGATCGCCGATTATATTGGATTCTCCAAGGGTGCTACTGAATGGGCATTTAGCTTTGCTATCTTCTTCCTTGGTATGTCTGCAGCATTCCTTGGAAATGTTGTTGAGAAGGACATTCACAAGTCTTCTCTGCTGGCTACGATCTGCTTCGCAGCAGGCATGGCAGGTACCGGCTTCTTTATTTATTATGGTGGTCAGCACAAAGAAAGTGTACTGGCTCTGATCGGTATTTATATCTGCTATGGTTTTATCATGGGTATCGGTCTTGGTACCGGCTACCTGTCTCCCGTTAAGACGCTGATGCTCTGGTTCCAGGATAGAAAAGGTCTGGCTACCGGACTGGCTGTTGCCGGCTTCGGTGCAGCCAAAGCCATCGCAAGCCCTATCATGCAGGCACTGCTTGAGAATCTGGGTGAAGGCGGCATCTACAAGATGTTCTGGATCCTTTCTGTTGCGTATTTTGTAATGATGTTCGTAGGACATCTGCTTCTGGCAAAACCTGCCGGCTGGCATGAGCCTCAGAAGAAGGAAAAAGGCCAGGGCATGATCGCTGTGATCAAATCCAAGCCCATTGGTACTTATATTGGTATCTGGTTGATGTTTTACCTGAACATTACCTGTGGTCTGGCTCTGATCTCTCAGGAAAAGATGATCGTAAAATGTATCGGACTGGCCGGTGCTGTAGGTATTATTTCCACTTTCTCTGCTATCTTCAACGCAGGCGGCCGTCTGGGCTTCTCTGCCTGGGCAGATAAGATGAAGGATAGAAATACCATTTATAAGCTGATCTTTATTCTGTCCATTGCTTTTACAGGTCTGGTGATCCTGACCGGCGGTATCAAGAATGGTAATGGCAATGTTCTGTTGACGATTCTGGTACTGGCTTTGATCTTCTTTGTAAATGCAGGTTACGGCGGTGGTTTCTCTAACGTACCTACATTGCTTTCTGATCATTATGGAATGGGGAATATCAGTGCGATTCATGGATTGACATTGTCTGCATGGGCGTTTGCGGGATTGACTGGCAATCAGATGGCTTCATGGATTGTAAATCATTTTGGTACACCTGTGGATGACGGACATGGGAACATGATCAATCCGGTGGGGTATCAGACTGTGCTTTATGTGACTTTGGTGCTTTACATTGTGGCTATGCTTTGTAGCTTCTTCTTGATTCCTAAGAGTGATAAGGGCGAAGAGAAGTAATTGATCAGAACAGCTTGAATAAAAGTGCTAAAAAAAGTCCGTTGCAAAACTGTGACGGACTTTTGTATATTCAAATTAGCTCCATCCTTTCAAAATATTTCATCAATATACCGGCACAGTTATCAATGCCTAGGGCAGTGGTGTCCAAGATCATGTTGTAGTTGTTTACATCGCCCCAGACTTTGCCGGTATGTTCGTGGTAGTATTCAGAGCGATGGCGGTCATTCTTTTCTAACATTTCTTTGGCATCTTCGTAGGAAATAGATTCTTTCACCATGATCCTGTGAATCCGATCCTCTTTAGACGCGCTGATGTATATATTAAATACATTGGGCTGACCTTTCAAAATCTCTGAAGCACATCTGCCCAGAATAATACATGGCTGCCCAGCCAGCTCTTTAATCACCTCTGCTTCTCCCACAAAGTTGTGGCCCTCCAGTTCATGTTCAATATAGGCCTTATCATAAACAGGGATGTTAAGCTTCTCCGATAGCTCTTTTGCTATCAGGCTTGCACCTGTACCGTACCTTCTGCTCATAGTAATTACCAATTTCATCTCAAAAACCTCCTTCGCAGTTAAGTTTTCGTAGTATGGTTATAGTATATACTACCGACACAAAATATGCAAGGCTCTATATGCTTACATTTTTATCCATTTTTTATGAGGCCTGAATTCCTTACTTAAAACGTCAATTCCCCAACTTTTCCAAAATCATCCCCTCGATCATACGCCACCACATTCTCAGAAGTCACAATATAGAAATACTGTCCTGCATAAACCCCCCTATAATACTCGGATTTCGCAACATCCTGTGTCAGCAGGTTATTGAACTTTCCGTCTTTCCACTCAAAGAGCAGGTAGGTGTTGCTCTGTGTCCTGTCATATTCTGTGACCACGAAACCGATGAGGTTGGCTTGGGGTTCTGCCAGCACTGTCTTGTACTGGTCAAGTGCCGGGCTATAGTCTGCATTGGAGATACAGATGCAGTCAGCAGTCTGTAAATCTGCGGCCTTGGACACATCAAACATGGACAGCTTGATTCCCTCTCTCAGACCGGTGTCCGGATCTGTCTCGTAGCCGATGCCAAACATGGTGCCGGGTTCCCACATGTGGAGGTACTCTGAGTAACCTGTAATTTTCAGTTCTCCCAAGATTTCCGGCTTTGATGGATCGGAAAGGTCGGCCGCAAACAGTGGATCCATATTGCGGTAGGTTACAAAGTAAGCCATATCACCCAGGTATCTGGCTGCGTAGATGGTCTCACCGGGGGCAATGCCTTCCAACTTTCCTGTCAATTTCAGTTTCTCATCCAGAATGTATAGGTTCGTGCCCTCGTTGGAATTGTCACCGGCAGTCAGAATCCGCAGCATGTTCTGATACTCATTGATGGCAAAAGTATCCCGCACCCTTCCTTTTACGCCGGAAGCACTGACCGCATTGATTTCACCGTCTTTTAGGCTGAATTTAGCAATTTCAGTGGTAGCTTCCTGATTCCGGTTCACATGATACAGGTAAACTGCTTCCGTACTTACATACACGTTTACATCATTATTGACAATCATTACATTGTCCATAATCTCCTCCGGATCATCCGTGTCAATGGAGGAAACGATCAGGCTATTGCCACCCTGCTGTGGAATATAAATGCAATCGGAGGCAATCATTTCTCCTCCTGCCAGCGGAATCCAATCATCGCTGCCACGGTCATAACCATAACAATTTTCAGCCAGCGATTCCTTGGTAAATAAATATACTTTGTCTTCAATCTTGCGGGAGGTGTAGTAGGATCCGTCCTGGCCTACTTGACCCAAAAGCTCAGGATTTGACGGTTTTTCCAAGGAGTACGTATACAGGATCGTCATGTTTTGAGTGACGGTATAATATTCTGAAGCCTCCTTCTTTCCACTGTTGCCGGAATTCTCCAAAGGAATCACTGCGCTGGTGGCGGCCTCCTGCTCTCCTGATTCTTTTTTAATCTCCTTCAACTGCGTATTCTTTTCCCCGGTGATCACCAACAGCTTTCCTTCATCCACATAGATTTCCTTGATGGAGAAAGAGGCCGTTTCCGAAGGTATCTCCAAAACTGCAGCTTCTTTGGGTTTTCCTTTTCGGATATCCACAATATGCACCCTGTTGTCAGTAACTACGTAGAGATATGCACCGTCTGTCTTCACAATATCGCTTTCATCCACACCCTGGGTCTGCACATTGGTCTTGGAATAACCTTCGTCCAGGTTCCCGACAGACTCTTTTAGAATGGCAGACGGGCTGGTACTTCCGATGCCTGCGACATCCGTACGCTCAAATGCTCCTCCGTCAGCAGCCTCTAATTCTTCTATGGGCATACCATTCATAGTGAAATCCATCACATAATTGTATTTCCAATAAAGGCCCGAATCCGCTACGATATCGTACACTTCACTGTAATCCTCTGCTACACGATAGAGATCGCCTGCATCTTCTTTCGGTTGCATGATCTTTTTTGACTTCTCAACAACTTCTCCTTCTGCCGAATTCCCGGTATCGTCCATTTCTCCCGCTGCGTTGCTCGAATCTACAGACATTTCTTCGTTCTTTTGAACAAACTTATCCCCAAGGTTCATGGTGCCGCCAAAAAATGTCAGTCCACACACTGCCAAAATTACAGCCGCCGTAACTGCGTAACCCATATAAAAGTTTCTGCGGTTTTTATTTGTCAGCATCCGCCCTGCAACCACCATGTCCCCTGGCGCCTCTTCTACCGCTTGTATCAAATCCACGATTTTGTCCGGCTTCAACCTCTCCGGCACTTCCACATCTTCTGCTGACTGTCTGATCAAATCTCTCATCTGCCTGTCATTCATATGCACACCTCCCGACTGTTTATCTTCTCTGCCATCTTTTTCAACGCTCTGCTTTCCTTGGTCCGGACCGTATTGGCATTCATCCGAAGCATCTTCGCGATCTCCTTACTGGTATAACCGCCAAACACATGCATACTGATGATCAGGCGTTCCTCGTCTGCAAGCTCGCCAAATAATTTCCGAATATACAGACTGTCTGTCATCTCCGGTGTGGAAGCAGCCACATATTCTGCCTCCTCCAGCTCTACATGTTTTCTGGTATACTCCCGCAGCCTGTTTTTACATTTATTAGACAAAATCCGAAACATCCATGCTTTGAAAGCGTCGGCACTGCGCAGTTTCTCTATGGACGCATAAGCATCCGTCACCGCCTCACTGACCGCATCCTCTGCGTCAGTTTCATTGCGCAGCGTATACAGCGCAAAACGATACAGATCCTTATAGATTGCCTCATATAAACCGGCAAATGCCTCGGCATCTCCTGCCCTGGCTGCTTCTACCAATTCCAGATACTGATCCATTCTTTCACCTCTCCCTGCCTTACGGCAGTTATTGCCGGATGCCCGGCTCGCGCGCACTTTTGGGTGTTCATACATATAGTGTAATATTGAAGGAAGTTTGTTTCATGATTATTCGCAAAAAATAATGAACTATTGACAATAGATTTATTTTATTGTATTATTAAAAAAAGAAATGGGTTTTCACCGTACAGTAATTTACTCAAGCGGGCTGCTCGTTTCTTTTTTTATTGCTAATAAATCATATAAATATTTCTTACCATCCTCAGCGTAACGTACTAGCATTCTTGCGGAAAAGATATTATATCTAACCAATTCTCCGGTCTTGTCATCATATACCGGAAGTGCAAATCTAACATCATAACGATACCATCCCAGTTTAGCATCTTTTCTATGTTTTTCCTT
>JAZRJO010000155.1:0-9748 GCA_045645825.1 Acetatifactor sp.
CAGACCTTGCAGGAAGCAGCCGTTTGGCATATCCTGCAGATGTAAAAATTATCCGTGTACCATGTTCTTGTCGTGTAAATCCAATGTTCATCTTAAGAGCATTTGAAAAGGGTGCTGACGGGGTTATTATGTGTGGATGTCACCCAGGTGACTGCCACTACACAAGTGGTAACTACTACGCAAGAAGACGTATGACACTTCTGTTCTCTATGTTAGATTACATCGGTGTAGAAAATGGGCGTACACGTGTAGAATGGGTATCTGCAGCAGAAGGTGTGAAATTCTCTCAGACAATGAATGAGTTTGTAGAAAAAATCCATTCTCTCGGAAAGAACGTAAGATTGGGGGATTTGAGATGCAAGAATTAATGAACCGTGCAAAAGAGCTGCTTGAAAACGGAACCGTAGCCCGCGTTCTTGGCTGGAAAGCAGGAGATCTGCCTTACAATCCGGAACCGGCTTACTTTGACAAAGCAGAAGATTTAAAGGATTTCGTGTATAACGGATTCTGTGGAGCTAACTTGAGCAAATATATGATCGAAGCTTCAAAGTTAGAAGGAAAGACAATGGTTTGCTTAAAACCCTGTGATACATACAGCTTTAACCAGTTGATCAAAGAACATCGCGTAGACAGAGAAAAAGCTTATATCGTGGGTGTGGGATGTAAAGGTAAACTGGATATTGAGAAAGCAAAACAGTCAGGAATCAAAGGAATTGTAAGTGTTTCAGGCGCAGAGATGACCGATGAAGCCGATACACTGACATTCCAGACAATTTATGGTGACAAGACCTGTTCTTATGCAGACGTAATGCTTGAAAGATGTCACGTATGCAAAGGTAAAGAACACATGATTTACGATGAGCTCATCGGGGAATCAAAAGATACAAAGGATGCAGAGAGATTTGCAGAAGTAGAAATGATCGAAGCAATGAGTCCGGAGGAAAAATTCGAATTTTTCCGGGAGGAACTGAGCAAATGTATCCGCTGTAATGCCTGCCGCAATGTTTGTCCGGCCTGCAGCTGCCGCAAATGTGTATTTGACAGTACGAAATTCGACAGTGCCCAGAAGGCAAATGTGGATTCCTTTGAGGAAAAGATGTTCCATGTGATCCGTGCCTTCCACGTTGCCGGAAGATGTACAGACTGTGGCGAATGCAGCAGAGTTTGTCCTCAGGGGATCAGACTTCATCTCTTCAACCGTAAATTTATTAAGGATATTAACGAATTATACGGTGAATATCAGGCCGGAGCGGATACCGAGTCAAAAGGACCGCTTACAAGCTTTACATTTGATGATGCAGAACCGGGCATTGTAGCAGAAAGGGGATAATGTTATGGTAAAGATATCAAAAGAAAATCTGTCGGCATTATTCCGGATGATTGCTGCTAAGCAGGAATTATATCTGCCGGTAAGAATTGGTGGTCAGGCAAATTTTGCAGTGTGGAAAGAAGATGCAGAAGTAGATTTGGAGGTACTGAAGACAGTAAAATCTCCAAAGGATGCTTTTTTCCCGCAAAGCGAAAATTTATATAATTGTTATAAAGAAGGCAAAAAGATCAAAATTGAGCCGGAAGCTTTGAAAGATCAGGATTTTGTTGTTTTCGGAATGAAGGCCTGTGACATAAAAGGCGTAGAGGTACTGGATAAAGTATTTTTAGCAGAACCTGTGGACACCTTCTATGCTGCAAGACGTAAACATGGAACCATCGTGGCCATGGCTTGTCATGAACCGGAAGAGACCTGTTTCTGTAAAGTATTTGGTATTGACTGCGCAGATCCGGTTGCTGACGTGGCTACCTGGATGGTGGACGGTGAATTATACTGGAAGGCATTAACCGAAAAAGGAGAAGCTCTTACCAAGACAGTAGAAAGCCTGTTGACAGATACAGACGAAGAAAAAGTGGAAGCTGAAAAAGCAGCAATCCGCGGAATCGTAGAAAAACTTCACTATTCAGACCTTTCATTAGAGGGATGGAACGGCGATGTGCTGATGGAAAAATTTGAATCTCCTATCTGGGAGGAACTGTATAAACCTTGTCTGGCGTGTGGAACCTGTACATTTGTATGTCCCACCTGTCAGTGCTATGACATCAAAGATTATGATACGGGACATGGTATCCGGCGTTACCGCTGTTGGGATTCTTGTATGTATTCAGACTTTACAATGATGGCACATGGTAATAACCGTACAAGCCAGATGCAGCGTTTCCGTCAGAGATTCATGCACAAGCTGGTATACTTCCCGGCCAACAATGATGGTATGTATTCTTGTGTGGGATGTGGACGTTGTGTGGAAAAATGTCCTTCATCTTTGAACATTGTAAAAGTAATAAAAGCTTTTCAGAATCAGGGAGGTGAGAACTAATGTGCGAATGTCATTGTCATGATAATTATAATTTGGATACTTTGATCCCTATGGTAGGTGTGATCACAGATATTCGTCAGGAAACTCCGGATGTTAAGACTTTCCGCGTAAATGCACCGGAAGGTGGTAAGCTGTTTGAACATATGCCCGGTCAGTGTGCAATGCTTTGTGTGCCCGGAATCAGTGAAGCCATGTTCTCAATTACTTCTTCTCCGACAAACAAAGAGTACCAGGAATTCAGTATCAAAAAGTGTGGCCAGCTCACAGATTATCTTCATAGTCTGGAGGTGGGAGATGAGATTACCGTGCGTGGACCATACGGTAATAATTTTCCGGTAGAAACAGAATTAAAAGGAAAAAACCTGTTATTTATAGCCGGTGGTATTGGTCTTGCTCCGCTCCGTTCTGTGATCAATTACGTAATTGACAATCGTGAAAATTACGGAACTGTTGATATTGTGTATGGTTCCCGTTCAGCAGATGACCTGGTTCAGTTAAAAGAAATTCAGGAAGTATGGATGAATACGGAAGGGATCAATGTACATCTTACCATCGACCGTCCACAGGAAGGATGGGATGGTCATGTTGGTTTTGTACCGGCTTACGTAAAAGAATTGAATCTGGATACCAATAAAGTGGCTTTGATCTGCGGACCGCCGATCATGATCAAATTCGTATTGGCAGGACTGAAGGAACTGGGATTTCAGGATGAGCAGATTTATACTACCTTTGAACTTCGTATGAAATGTGGTATCGGCAAATGCGGACGCTGCAACATCGGTTCAAAATACGTTTGTAAAGACGGACCGGTATTCCGATTTGATGAGATCGACCAGTTGCCCAACGAATATTAATCATCCAGAGAAAGGAAATAAATAAAATGGCAGATATGATCAACATATATTTATATGGTAAAAAGTACGAAGTTCCATCAAATTTAACAATTATGGAAGCTTTTGAATATGCCGGTTACCAGTTAGTCCGCGGCTGTGGATGCAGAAACGGTTTCTGCGGAGCTTGTGCCACAATCTACAGGATCAAAGGTAAAACAGAGTTAAATGGCTGTCTTGCGTGTTCAACAAAAGTACAGGACAATATGTGTGTAGCTACTTTACCGTTCTTCCCGTTAGAAAAGAAGGTATATGATATTACAGAGATCAAACCCACAGAGCAGATCATGATGCAGCTTTATCCGGAGATCTACGCATGTATCGGATGTAATGCGTGTACAAAGGCATGTTCCCAGAGTCTGAACGTAATGCAGTATATTGCATACGCTCAGAGAGGTGAATATGAGAAATGTGCAGAGCTTTCTTTTGACTGTGTAATGTGTGGCGTTTGTTCCTCCCGTTGTCCTGCCGGTATCTCACATCCCCAGGTGGCTCTTCTTGCAAGAAGACTTACCGGAAAGTATATCAGACCGGAAGCTAAACACCTTACCAAGAGAGTGGAAGAAATCGAAAATGGCGAATGTCAGGCACTGATCGAAGCAATTATGGCAAAACCTTTAGCAGAATTAAAGGAATTGTATAATACAAGAGATATTGAAAAGTAAAAGGAGGACGAAAAATGAATTTACCATATACAGCCGAGATGATGGAATCCATTAAAAAGGTTGAAGCAGGTAGAGCTGCCCGTATCGGTTTGGAACCAAGACGTATGACGGCAGATGAAAAAACCGCTCTCCTTGAGGCTTTCCATCCTGATTATAAAATGGAATGTTTTGAAGAAATCAAAGTGGGACCTAATAAAGGACAGAAAGCTCCGAAAGAATTAGTTGAAATTCTTCAGGGCCAAAGCAGAGTGATCGGTCAGGATATCGATCTGACCAATCCTGATTATGATGTAGATGTTTTGGTGATCGGCGGCGGCGGTGCCGGTGCTTCAGCTGCAATTGAAGCAAATGAAGCAGGCGCAAACGTAATGATCGTTACCAAACTTCGTATTGGCGATGCCAATACAATGATGGCAGAAGGTGGAATCCAGGCTGCCGATAAAGAAAATGATTCACCGGCTCAGCATTACTTGGATGTAATGGGTGGCGGACATTATGCGAATATACCGGAACTTGTTGAAAAACTTGTTTGTGATGGTCCTGGTGCAATTAACTGGCTGGATAAATTAGGCGTATTATTTGACAAAGATGAAGACGGCAGAATGATCACTACCCATGGTGGGGGTACTTCCCGTAAGAGAATGCACGCTGCTGCTGATTACTCAGGAGCAGAGATCATGCGTGTATTAAGAGATGAAGTTTACAACAGAAGAATTCCTGTTGTAGATTTCACGGCAGCGATTGAGATCATCAAGGATACAGAAGGAAAAGCTGCAGGTGCCGTACTCCTTAACATGGAAACAAAAGAAATCTTAGTAGCAAGGGCAAAAACAGTGATCATTGCTACCGGTGGTGCCGGACGTATGCATTATCAGGGCTTCCCCACTTCTAACCATTATGGTGCAACAGCAGACGGTCTTGTTATCGCATACCGTGCGGGTGCAGCATTATTATATCAGGATGCATTGCAGTATCATCCCACAGGTGTTGCGTTCCCGTCTCAGATCTATGGTGCTTTGGTAACGGAAAAAGTTCGTTCTATGGGTGCAATGTTCGTAAACAAAGACGGCGAAGTATTCATGCATCCGCTGGAGACCAGAGACGTTGCAGCTTCAGGCATCATCAGGGAATGTAAAGAAAGAGGAAAGGGTGTTCCCACGCCTGTAGCGGAAGGTATCTGGCTTGACACACCTATGATCGATATGATCCACGGAGAAGGTACTCTGGAAAAGAGATTACCGGGTATGCTTCGTATGTACTTAAGATGTGGTATTGACATGAGAAAAGTTCCCATTGTAATTTATCCCACACTTCATTACCAGAATGGTGGAATTAAAGTGGGTGTAAACGGTATGTCTGATGTAGAGAACCTTTATGTGGCAGGTGAAGCCATCGGAGGCATCCACGGAAGAAACAGACTGATGGGTAACTCCCTGTTAGATATTATTGTATTTGGCCGCAATGCGGGACAGCAGGCCGGTGCCAAATGCAAAGAAGTTGAATTAAAAGAATTAACACTTTCACACGTAGAGGATTATGCGAAAATGCTGAAGGATGCAGGTGTTGAACCTATAGTCGCATCTCCAAAGCTGTTGCCTGATTATCGTCCGGAAGGTGTAAGAAGATTAAACTAATTTATTAAAGAAAAAGAGCATGTCAAGGTCAGGTAGTATTTTCTGCGAGAATGTCCACCTTATCCTTGACATGTTTTTTGAGAAGAAGTGTTATCAATCATTGACACCTCTACAAACAATTTTCTGCACTTTTTTTTATTCTCTTGCATTTTTTTCCAATAGGTACTATAATGGTGATACTATTTTATTATAAAGGAGATGGTTGTTTAGTGGACCCGGCCAGTTGTATATTGTATTTATTTTTTCTTTTATGTTCGGCATATTTTGCCTGTTGTGAGACTGCCTATACCGCAGTGAGTAAGGTGCGATTACGTACCATGGCGGATAAAGGCAATAAACGAGCGGTGAAAGCTCTATGGATCTGTGATCGGTTTGATAAGACTCTTACTACGATTCTGATAGGAAACAACGTATTTCATGCAAGTTGTGCTTCTCTTTCTGCACTGTTGGCAATGCGTGAGTTTGGAGAAGAGCAAGTAATATACGGGACTATCATCACGACACTGATCGTCTATTTGTTCGCAGAAATGATTCCCAAAAGCCTTGCCAAATCAAGAAGTGAAGGAATTGCCCTGTTTTTTGCATCCAGCATGCATCTGCTGGTGTTATTGTTGACCCCTGTTTCAGCCCTGTTTTCAGGAATTTCTTCCATATTATCACGGTTTTTTGCTTCGGAAGATGAAAAGACGGTAACGGAAGAAGAACTGATCAGTATCATTGAGACTATTGAAGATGAGGGTGTGCTGGAGCCGGAGAAGCAGGCGTTGGTGAACTCTGCTATGGAATTCAGGGATAAGTTGGCTGAGGATATTATGATTCCTATTGAAGAAGTGATTACTGTTTCCAGTACAACACCTCTTTCTGAGTTGGCTGAAAAGATAAAAGAACTGCCTTATTCCCGTATACCGGTTTATGAGGGAAGAAAGGATAATGTGGTAGGTATATTGCCTGTAAATATATTTTTGAGTAATTATGTGGCAGGAAAGCCGCTTTTGCTGCGTAAGATTTTATTGAAACCTTATGTGATCGACCGTAAAACGGAGCTCTTTGCATTATTACAGAGGATGCGTCTGAATAAGCTGCATATGGTTTTTGTAATGGATGAAAATCACAAAAAGGTGGGTATGATCACCATGGAAGACCTTTTGGAGGAGTTGGTAGGAGATATTCAGGATGAAAGTGATACAGGCGAAGGCCTGCAGTTAATATAAGGAGGGCCGAAAGATGGCATATTTATTAATTGCTTTACTATTGATAGGCTCTGCTTTTTTCTCCGGAACAGAGATTGCCTATACGTCTTTAAATAAGTTAAAAATGAAAAAGGAGAATGAAAATCCTACCGGGACGCAGAAGCTGGTAAATTATATTTATCATCACTATGATTATTCACTTTCTACTGTGCTTGTGGGAAATAATCTGGTAAATATTGCGGCGACATCTGTTGCGACGGTTCTGGCAGTAAAGTTGGCAGCATCTATGAATGGGAAATTGACGGATGATGCGGCTTCTTCTATTGTAACGATCTTGATGACGGTTATTATCTTGATTGTGGGCGAGATCACGCCGAAGATGATCGCCAGAAGGTGCAGCGATAGTTTTGCCAAGCTGGCAGCATATCCTTTGATGGTGCTTATGATTTTGTTTTTTCCGATTGTGTGGATTACCAGTGTTATTGTAAATCTGTTCAGTAAAATCTGGAAAAAGAAGGATGAGCCGGAGGTTACAATCACAGAGGAAGAATTCGAGAATCTGTTGGATACGGCGGAGGATGAGGGAATCTTTGATGAAAATGAGACTGAGCTTCTGCAGTCTGCGTTGGAGTTTACCGATATGAATGCAGCAGACATTCTCACACCTCGTATTGATGTATTTGGTTTTGAGGTAAATGATAGTATAGAACAGATTGTGCAGATGATCTCAGAAACGCAATTTTCCAGATATCCTGTGTATGAACGTACCATTGACCATGTGGTAGGTATTCTGTATGTAAAGCATTTGCTGAAAGAGCTGGTTGATAATAAAGATGTTCAGTTGAGAGATCTGTTGTTGGAGCCGGTGTACATACCGAAGTCTATGCGGCTGCATGATATTATGAATGAATTCAAGAAGAATCAGACTCATATGGTTATGGTGGCTGATGAATACGGCGGCACCATGGGTATTGTTACCATGGAGGATGTGTTAGAAGAGCTGGTAGGGGATATTTGGGATGAGAATGATGATATTGTCAACAGCTGGAGACAACTTGGTAAGAACCGGTATGAATGCTCAGGTGATATGAATCTCAGTGAATTTTTTGATAAGCTGGATCTGGATGATGAGGAGCTTGATAGCGATTGTGCAACGGTGGGTGGCTGGGCTACAGAGAATATCGGAGCCATGCCGGTTGCTTTTGATTCCTTTGATTATGAAAGATTTACCATTCTGGTGAAGCATGTAGATGAAAATCATAGGATAACGCAGTTGTTAGTTTTGGAGCATGATTTTGAAAATGTGGGACGTGGCGAGTAATAATCAGGTAGCCTGGTGACATTCCTTTACAGCTCATTTTTCATTGCTTTTTTGTGGAATTTATATTATAATAACAATAAGTACATATAATGTTTTATTATGTGAGAAAGACATAATTATATTTGGAGGCATATAAAATGGGTATTATAACATGGTTTCAAGAAAGTGTATTATCAAATACAATGATGATGGTCTTTCTGATAGCAGTGATTGGGTATGCAGTAGGAAGAATCAATATTTGTGGTTTGGATCTTGGTACAGCAGGTATTTTGTTAGTAGCACTGGTTTTTGGACACTTCGGTGTGGAGATTCCTTCGGTAGTAAAAGATATGGGTCTTATCTGTTTTGTAACAGCAGTGGGATACATAGCAGGACCGAAATTTTTCCGTAACTTTAAAGCAAATGCAACTTCCTATGTACTCTTGGGTATTATAGTTATTTTGGCAGGTGCCCTGACTTGTATTGGAATTATTAAGCTGTTTAATATACCTACAGATATCAGTCTCGGTATGATGACTGGAGCATTGACAAGTACACCGGGTCTTGCGGCTGCTCTTGAAGCGACCGGTTCTCAGGCGGCTTCGGTAGGATATGGAATTGCTTATCCCTTCGGAGTTGTAGGTGTAGTGTTATTTGTCCAGTTGATCCCCCGTATTTTACATACAGATATGGATGCAGAGCGTGCTAAATTTACTGCGGCAGCAACTGTTGAAGTAAAGACCAACAATAAAAAACGTATTTCTATCGACAATATGGGATTCTTTGCATTTGGTCTTGCAATTGTTTTAGGTATCATCCTTGCAAAGATCACAATTCCTCTTCCGGGAGGCGGAAAGTTTGCCCTTGGTACTTCAGGCGGTCCCTTGATCGCAGGATTGATTTTGGGACATTTCGGAAATGTGGGACCTGTAAGCTTAAAAGTAGAAAAAAGAATTCTAGAATGTATGCGTGAATTTGGTCTTGCATTATTCCTTCTTGGCGCGGGTGTAGATGCCGGATCGGGATTTATTGATATTCTCAAAGAACAGGGCTTAATGTTATTTGTATATGGTGCTTTAATGACTTTAATTCCTATGTTTGCAGGATATTTCTTCGCAGTAAAGGTATTAAAATTAAGTATCTTTAATACACTGGGTTCTATTTGCGGTGGTATGACAAGTACACCGGCACTGGGAACGCTGATCCGTGTTACGGGAACCGACGATGTGGCTTCTGCCTATGCAGCTACATATCCCATTGCACTTGTAATGGTAGTATTGGCAAGTCAGTTTATTGGCATATTATTTTAAGAATTAGGTGAAATTATAATAACTCATGTTTGTTTTTGTTCACGGAAGCGGATAGTGACCAATTTTGTGGTTTTTGTTGCTTTTCTGTGGGATTTATATTATAATAAGTGTGGGTAAAAATTTTTAGTTTTATATAAGTCATCCTTAAAGGAGTATTGACAATGAAAAGATCAAAACGTATTGAAGCACTGGATAAGCGTCCGGTAAATATGGATGGATTTATCAATGAATGGCCGGAGATGGGATTTGCAGCCATGAGCAGCCCTTATGATCCGAAGCCTTCTGTAAAGGTAGTGGATGGTAAAATTGTAGAGTTAGACGGCAAGAAAAGGGAAGAATTTGATTTTATTGATCAGTTTATTGCTGATTATGCAATTAATATTGAGCGTACCG
>JAZRJO010000156.1:0-8921 GCA_045645825.1 Acetatifactor sp.
CCCCAGTGCTCCAGTCGTTCCGATCAACACCGCACAGCTGCAACTTAACACTGCCAGAACCAGGCTATTGATCAACGCTTCCTTAAGGTCTCTGTCTCTGAAAAGTTCCTCATACCACTTCAGGGAAAAGCCTTCCCATACCGAAGTCAGCTTGGAAGCATTAAAAGAATAAATTACCGTCATGATAATGGGAATATAAGTGATTACTGTAATCACACCCACATAGACAAAAGGCCATTTTCTCGTTTTCATACCAAGCCCTCCAGTTCCGTGGTTCTGGTGACTTTCCGGTACAGCCGTATCATTAATGAAGTCAGCACCATCAACACCGCCGAAAGGGCTGCCGCAAAAGGCAGATTGCGCCCCTTAGTCAGCTGTTCCTGAATCACACTTCCCACCAGCACAATCTTATTACCGCCCAGGATATCTGCGATAAAGAACAGTCCCATGGAAGGAATGAAGGTCAGCACCATACCGGACAAAAGACCGGGCAGTGTGAGCTTGAAGGTCACTGTCCAAAAGGCCTTGAAGGCAGATGCACCCAAATCACGGGATGCCTCCACCAGTGTCCAATCCATTTTTTCTGCACTGGAATATACTGACAATATCATAAATGGCAACAGTGCATACACCATGCCCACCACCACTGCGGGGTAAGTATATAGAAGTTTCAAGGGCTTCTGCGTCAGTCCGATCCCCATAAGCACCTTGTCCAACACACCGTTGCTGCGAAACATTATGATCCAACCGTACAACCGGATCAAAGAACTGGTCCAGAAAGGAATCATGATCAAAAGCATCATCCGTTTCTTCCAGATTGCATTCATTCTGGCCATAAAATAACCATAGGGGTAGCCTAAAAGTGTGATGATCAATGTAGAGAGAATCGCCAGCTGAAAGGATTCCCGGAACATATCAATATACATTGGTTCCAGTATCCTTTTATAATTATCCAGAGTAAACGTAAAATCCACTCCCCATACCTTAGCCCTGCTAAGAAAGCTTAACAGAAACATATACAGGATCGGAAGTCCTACAAACAATATGGTAAAAGCATAAATCGGCACAAGGAGTATCCAGTTGCTCCGACTTTTCTCACGGCTCCTTATGCAACATTTCACCTTTTCCTCTTTGCACTTTGCTTTATTTTCATATGCTTCGTCCATCATACTACTCCTCCGCCACAGGAATTGCATTCTCTTTCTTCCAGCCGATCATTACTCTGCTTCCCACCTGTACATCCGCATCGATGCCATAGCGGCTGGCAGTCAGTTGCTGAGCGTCAGGCAGTTCAAACAAAATCCTCAGCTGGCCTCCCGCAAAGGATTTTTCCAGTACTACAGCTTCCCTGGTACACTCCGGCTCACCGTTCATCAGGATATTCTCTGTGCGGATGGCATAAAATTCTCCGCCACACCGCAGAATATTGGCATTGCCCACAAAACCGGCCACATAGCTGGTTCTTGGCTGATAATAAATCTCATTGGGCGTACCCACCTGCTCCAGCACCCCATGATTCATCACCGCAATACGATCAGACATATTAATCGCCTCTTCCTGATCATGGGTGATATATATAAATGTGATTCCCAACTGTTTCTGCAAACGCTTCAGTTCCAGCTGCATCTGTCTGCGAAGCTTCAGATCCAGTGCCCCTAAAGGCTCATCCAGCAAAAGTACCTTCGGCTCATTGACCACCGCTCTGGCAATGGCCACACGTTGCCGCTGACCACCGGACAATTGCTCCGGCATACGCTTCTCATAACCGGAAAGCTGCACCAATTGCAGCATCTCCTGTACCTTCTTAGCAATCAGATCCTTTGGCATTCTTTTTAACTTCAGGCCATACCCAATATTCTCCGCCACATTCATATGGGGAAAAAGGGCATAACTTTGAAACACCGTATTGACACTTCTCTTATTGGGTTCCTGGCTCGTGATATCCTGACCATCCAGAAAAACCTGCCCTTCATCCGACGTTTCCAGTCCGGCAATGATGCGAAGCGTGGTAGTCTTGCCACAGCCGGAGGCACCAAGCAAAGTAATAAATTCACCTTTGGCAATCTTAAGATCGATCCCCTTGAGTACCTCTGTGTCTCCGAAAGCTTTTCTGACTCCTTTTAATTGTAAAATATAATTATTGTCCATCTGCGGTCTCCCTGCTGTCCATCGTCTGTTGTACGATACTCTCCATGATATCTCCCGTTATGGCACCCTGCACATAACCATACACATTTCCTGACACATCTATCATAAATGTGGTAGGAAACGCACTAATCCCATACCGGTAAAACATCTCCGCGGTCTCATCCATTACCACAGGAAAAGTATATTTGTTCTCACTCAAAAATTCCTTGATCTTCTCCACCGTACCCTCATCTCCGTATTTCGGTGCGGCAATTCCCAGCACAATCAGATTCTCTTCATTACTGCCGTATTTTTCATACAGCTTTTGAATCTCCGGCATCTCACTGCGGCATGGCGGACACCAAGTTCCCCAGAAATTCAGGAAAATTGTTTTACCTTTATACTCCGACAGTGTATGTTCCTTACCATACTGATCCACCAAAGTAAAGTCCGGTGCCGGCACTGTTTCCCGCTCCTCTTCCTCCTGCTCTGTGGTCTGCGTCCGGTCTGGGTGCTGCCCCTGCGCCTCTGTCTGTGCAAGATCAGTTACCTCACCCTCGTCACTTGCTGTCTGACTGCCCTTCTCATCATCCGGCACCTCTTTCGTGACACCGCCTCCAGCCAGTCCTCCGAACTCCGACAGAAAACTCGTCATCCCATTCATATACCCGGCCAGCGTCATCACACCCATCAGAATCAAAAGCACTGCGCCCATCTTTACCGTATACTTTACAACATTTCCATGTTTTCTAAAAAAATCCAAAACCTTCCCGGTAAAAAGGCCCACTGCCAGAAAAGGAATCACAAATCCCAGCGTATACACACCGATCAGCACCGCCGCTTTCCCTGCATTCCCTGAGGAACCCGCCATCAGAAGCACACTTCCAAGTGTCGGACCCACACAAGGCGTCCACGCGAAACTGAAAGTAAACCCAAGAAGCAACGCAGGCAATGGTCCCATCGCCCATTTATCCCACCTGACAGACAACCGATGCTCAGAAGACAACATCTTAGACTGCCCGAACATCCCCATTTGATATAAACCCATGAATATCATGATGCTTCCCGATATCCGGGCAAACCATAACCGATTATTCTGCAAAAAGAGCCCCAGCGCCGTAAAGCCGAATCCTAACAAAAAAAACGCTCCACTGATCCCCAACACAAAGAACAACGTATTCACAAACACCTTTTTACGCGGATAATGAATCCGTCCTTCCCCATCCACTTCTCGCGCTCCGCCCGCCAGATAACTGACATATAATGGTACAAGCGGCAGTACGCATGGTGAAAAGAAACTTAACAGCCCTTGAATAAATACTGTTACGGCAGGTACACTTGCCTCTATCTGAAAACCCATAAAATCCTCCTTGCAAGCCTCACAAAACATACTACCTTTAATAAAAACATATTTTTCCAATTAGAATTTTAACATTTTAGAACTTTATTTTCAACCTGTTTATGAAAACTTCACATTCTACTCAAAATGTACTTCACCATGCATATTTTCCACCATTAAGGCAAAACCTATCCACAGAAAGGAGTAAACTCATCATGAATAAAAAAACAATAACTTTTGCAGTCATATTAACCACGCTGTTGCTGAGTGGCTGTGCAAGAAATGCCTCTCAGGATGCTAATAATTCTTCCGGTTCATCTGCCGGACTTTCCGGCGAATCTCAAACCTCCCAGAACCAATCCACAACACAGGGATCCTCCCACACAACAGAACAGGGAACACAAGGTCAATCCGGCATGTCTGAACAGTCCGGAACTCAAAGTCAGACTGAGACAAATGGACAGACCGGCACGCAAAACCCGTCCGGCACACAAGAGTCTGCAAACACACAAAGTAACACCAGCGGACAAGAAATGCTCTCTGAGGAAGAAGCAAGACAGATTGCTCTTACTCATGCAAACTTGACTGCCGATCAGGTAACTTTCACCAAAAGTAAGCTTGATCAAGATGACGATGGAACTCATTATGACATTGAATTCCACACGAAAGACAATGTAGAATATGATTATGAGATCAACCCTTATACCGGCGAAGTGCTGGATTATGACCGAGATATAGAAAATGAGCAACACAGATAAACCTTTGTTGTCATAGACAGCCAGAGTTATGTAATACCAAGAAGGCTGCCACAACCCCTGTTGCGGGGCGATGGCAGCCTTCACTCTTTCACCAACCGCATCTGCTCCTGACACCTGCTTCCCATAAGCTCCAGTGCCAATGCATACTGCTGAAAGGAGACTATTAAAAACAACTTAAAAAATCATTATAAAAGTTTAATTTCACCTTCAAACACAGTCACTGCAGGCCCGGTCATATATACCAGATTGGCTTCTCTGTCCCACTCTATCAGCAACTCACCCCCAAGGAGTTTTACTGTTACTTCTGTGTCGGTCAGACCATTGAGCACTGCTGCCACCGCTGTAGCACAACAACCGGTTCCGCAAGCCAGTGTCTCGCCGGTACCACGCTCCCATACGCGCATGAATACCGTATTTCGGTCCAATACTTCCACAAACTCTGTGTTGGTACGGTGGGGGAAACAGGCATGATTTTCAAAAGAAGGCCCCATGGCCTCCAGATCAAGCTCTGCCACATGGTCGGTAAAGATTACTGCATGGGGGTTGCCCATGGAAACACAGGTCATGCGGTACTCCTGACCATTCACCAGAAGGGGGGTGTCTACCACTTTATCGTCGGCTGCTGCCACATCAGGAAGCACAGGCACCAACTCCGGCTTCAGAATCGGACTACCCATATTCACACGTACCTTTGACACCTCTCCATCTTCCACTGTCAGATCAAGGTACTTAATCTGGCCTGCACTGATGACACTGATACGAGTCTTGTCTGTCAAGCCTTTATCATACACAAACTTGGCCACACAACGGATACCATTCCCGCACATCTCCGATCTGGTCCCGTCTGCATTATACATCTCCATCTCAAAATCTGCCTCATCACTGGGATTGATAAAAATAGCACCATCACCACCCACACCGAAATGACGGTCACTGAGCCTCCTTACAATCTCAGGCTTACGTTCCTGATCCAAACTTTCCGTAAACCCGTTAATATACACATAATCATTACCGCATCCCTGCATCTTTGTAAATTTCATCTGATTCCTCCGTAACTTCCATCTATATCACAACTTCAAATCCTTTTTACAATTCCCCTCACAGTATAACAGTTTCTCATTTTCCTGTCACCAAATTTTTAAAAGAGAATGACATAGTTTCGTTCTCAGGCGCATACAGTGTATAAATAAATTGTTTTATCAAAGGGGAATCGTATGAGCGCCAAGACCAAGATCGTAGTACTTCGCATGAAAGAGTTAATCTATACAGGAATTTTTGTGGCGTTAGGTATTCTTCTCATTATCTTACTGATCATCATGTTTCTTCCGGGCAAAGAAACCCCATCTTCCTCCGGCACACCCGCCTCTTCCACGGACGTAACTGCCGCAAGCACTACCACCGCTTACATACCCGGCATTTATACCACTTCATTAGTCCTCAACGACCAGTCCATCGATGTGGAAGTTATCGTAGACCAATCCTCCATCACCTCAGTTCGCCTTGTGAACCTAAGTGAAACCTTAACAACCATGTACCCCCTCCTGGAACCCACCTTCCAAAACATCTGCACCCAAGTATACGAAAAACAGACCGTGGAAGGAATCACCTACCAACCAGAAAATAAATATACTTCTTTAGTACTGCTAGAAGCCATCCGCAGCTCGTTGGAAAAAGCCAGATCAGAATCTGATTAATATTATGGAATTGCCATGTAACAGCCGCTGAGCGGAGCAGTTGTTCGTACAAAAGGCCCTTGAAAAACGCCGGTGCTTGGCGAGGTACTTTCGAGCCTAGCACCCGCTGCGTTTTTCACGGAGCGAGAGCGTGCCGCTGTACGAACAACTGCTCCGCCCAGCGGCGTCACTTGCCACAATCCCTATAACATTCATCAAAGCCTCTCCGCCTCTTCCATCCAAAGTGCTGCCGAAGCATCTGAAGGCACGCGCAAATCCCCTCTGGGTGATACTGCCACGCTACCCACTTTAGGTCCATCCGGCAGGCATGAGCGTTTGAACTGCTGCTGGAAGAATCTGCGACAGAATGTCTTCAGCCATTTTTTGATGGTCTCTGCATCATAGATTCCCTCAAAAGACTGCAGTGCAATCCGATAGATTTTCTCCGGTGAATAAGTACACCGAAGGAAATAGTACAGGAAGAAATCATGAAGCTCATAAGGTCCCACCAAATCCTCCGTCTTCTGTGCGATAACACCGTCTACAGGCGGTAAAAGCTCAGGACTTACCGGCGTATCCAGAACGTCCAGAAGAACGTCCTTCAAAACCTCATTGTTACAGGTCTCTGCATAATATTTTACCAGATGGCGTACCAATGTCTTGGGAACTCCGGCATTGACACCATACATAGACATATGGTCACCGTTATAGGTAGCCCAACCGAGGGCAAGTTCAGACATATCACCGGTACCGATGACCAGACCTCCCATGCGGTTAGCAATGTCCATAAGCACCTGTGTCCGCTCTCTTGCCTGAGCATTTTCATAGGTCACATCATGTTGATCCGGATCCTGACCGATATCTTTAAAGTGTACTTTCACAGCCTCCTTGATATCTACTTCCTTCAAGGTAGTACCCAGAGTGGTCGCCAACTTGCAGGCATTATCGTAGGTGCGGTCAGTGGTTCCGAAACAAGGCATGGTCACTGAGATAATACCCTTTCTATCCAGTCCCAACATGTCAAACGTGCGGGCAGTCACAAGTAGTGTCAGCGTGGAATCCAATCCACCCGATATACCGATGACAGCAGTTTTACAACCGATATGCTCATACCTCTTTTTCAGACCATAAGACTGTATGGACAAAATATCCTCACAACGCTTGTTGCGGCTTTGGGTATCTGTAGGCACAAAAGGCATATTACTAAATTGTCTCTCCAGTTTTGTCTCAATTATATTAAGCTTGAACGGCACTGCCACATAATTTAGATTTCTTTCCTTACCAAAGGTACACATTCTGCGTCTCTCAGCCAGAATACGGTTAATATCCAGATCGGCATAGATAGTCTCTCCGATAAACTTCTTAGACTGCATCAGTATATTGCCATTCTCCCCGATCAAATTGTGGGCACCGAATACCAAATCCTGGGTGGACTCGCCTTCTCCTGCACTGGTGTAAATATATCCGCACAGCAGTCTGGCGCTGGAACTTTTTACCAAAAGCTCCCTATATTCATCTTTTCCAACATTCTCATTGGACGCTGACAAATTCACAATGATTGTAGCTCCGCTAAGAGCATGATCAGTACTGGGAGGATTGGCCACCCATAGATCTTCGCAGATCTCACAGCCGATAACCAGTCCCCGCATATTGGTACACTCAAACAACAGGTTCACTCCAAAGGGAATCTCCTCATCTCCAAGGTAATAAGATGCTACTTCCCGATTGCCTTCTGTAAAATGTCTCCCTTCATAGAATTCCGCATAGCTGGGAATATTCGCCTTGGGTACCAAACCCAGAACCACGCCATCCTGCATTACAGCTGCCACATTGTATAATCTGCCGTCTCTTTCAAGCGGAAGTCCTATCACAACCACGGCATCCTTACCTTCCGTGCTCTCTGCGATCTTTACAAGCTGATTCTTAGCTTCCTCCAATACAATCTCGTGCAAAAAAAGGTCTCCGCAGGTATATCCCGTGAGACAAAGCTCCGGAAACACGATGATCTTGGCCCCATGTTCATAAGCCTCATTCATCTTCTCGCAGATGATCCGGGCATTATATTTCGGGTCTGCCACTTTAATCTTGGGAGTGACGGCTGCCACCTTCAGAAATCCATGCTTCATACCTTACCTCCTTGCCTTCTGATACAACGTCTTCAACTCTTCTACGCTAAACTCATAATTGGTATTGCAGAAATGACAGTTCATCTCAATGGGCTTTCCATCATCAATCATATCCTGCAATTCCTTTTTACCGATGCTGATCAATGCTTTCTCCACTCTCTTCTTGTCGCAGTTACAATGAAAACCAGTATCAAGTGTATCTGTGATCTCCACATCAAATCCGGAAAGTACCACACCCAAAAGTTCCTCCGGTGTCATTCCCTGTGAAAGCAATGAAGTCACTGATGTCAACTGTTTCAGATTTTCCTCCAACCGATCAATCACTGCATCTTCTGTAAAAGGCATCAACTGTACAATAAATCCTCCGGCACATTTTACGGTATTATCCTTCTCCATCAGAACACCCAGTCCCACGGAAGAAGGTACCTGCTCTGACGTTGCAAAATAATACGTCAGATCCTCTGCGATCTCACAGGTCTGTAGCATGGTCTGTCCCACATAAGGCTCCTTTAAACCCATGTCCTTGATCACCTGCAAAAATCCCGGCCCCACTGCCCCTGCCACATCCAGCTTACCTTTGGAGTTAGCTGGCAGGATCACATCCGGTACATTGGCGTAACCTTTTACATTTCCCTTGGAATCTGCAGTCACGGTCATACCTTTCATTGGTCCTCCCGCTTTAATCTGCAGGGTCATCAAGTCCTCTTCTCCCTTCAGCATAGAGCCCATCATGGCTGCGGCACTCATAAGCCGGCCTAATGCCGCTGTCACCACAGGACTTGTATTGTGTGCCTGTCTGGCAGCCTCCACCATTTCTCTTGTTCTACAGGCAAACGCTCTGATCTGGGCATTTGCCGGTGTTGCTCTTACAATATAATCTGACATGTTTTCCTCTTTC